>QEXW01000051.1 GCA_003130845.1 Anaerolineae bacterium | reverse complement strand
GCGGATGGGGCAGCGGATGAGGCAACGGATGGTGAAGCGGATAAGCGGATGGGGCAGCGGATGAGGCAACGGATGGTGAAGCGGATAAACGGATGAGGCAACGGATGAGGAAGCGGATAAGCGGATGAGGCAACGGATGGAGTGTTAGCGTATCTTGCGATGTGCATGATGGAGTTCTTATGCCAAAAATCATTCTCGATGAACAAGAGGTGATGGCTTTGGAAGGGGCAACCCTGTTGGATGCGGCCCGGGCTGCTGGAACCAACATCCCAACCGTGTGCTGGCACCCGGCCACGACCTCTAACGGTCTTTGCCGCCTGTGTGTTGTGGAGGTGGAGGGGATGCGGCTGTTGCAGCCAGCGTGTGTGGTTCGCGTGACGGATGGGATGCAGGTCCAGACCAGGTCGGAGCGAGTGCTTCGCGCGCGTCGCACGATTTTGGAGATGCTCGCTGCAAGCGTGGACTTGTCTGGTGCGCCGGAAATCCTGGCGTTGATGGAGGAGTACGGTGCATCGGCAGAGCGTTTTCCCGAAGCGAAGCGCCGCGAGGTGCCGCTGAAGGACGATAACCCTATGTACATCCGCGATTACACCAAATGCGTTTTGTGCTGGCGTTGTGTGCAGGTCTGCGCGGAAGATGCTCAGTACACCTATGCCATCAATTTCAGTGGGCGCGGCTACGAAACGGAAATTGGAACGTTTTTCGACGCGCCAATGCCCGCTACAACTTGTGTGTTCTGTGGTCAGTGCGTGGGGGTCTGCCCCAGCGGGGCGCTTAAGCCTAAGTACGAGTTTTTGTTGGAGCAAGGACTGAAGCCAGATGAGATTGTGACTTTTCATCCAGGACGCAAGCGGCGTAAGGTTTGATTTTGTGGAGATGGTATGAGTTTGACTCCGGTTGTTTTGGGTTTGACGGCTGCACTGGTGTGGGGCGCGGGTGATTTCAACGGTGGGATTGCTTCTAAACGGACGAACGCCCTGAGTGTGGTGATTGTTGCACATGGGTTTAGTATGGCTCTGTTGCTGGTGTTTGCGCTTGTTTTGCGCGAATCGTTTCCTTCGACGCGCGCTTGGATGTGGGGCGGTTTGGCTGGTTTGGTTGGTCCGGCTGGTTTGGTGTTGCTTTATAAGGCGTTGGCAGGTGGTAAGATGAGTGTGGCTGCGCCGGTTTCGGGTGTGGTGGGGGCGGCTTTGCCTGTTATTTTTGGTATTTTTACGCGCGGTTGGCCTTCTCCTTGGGTGCTTGCGGGGTTTGGGTTGGCGATGGTTTCTATTTGGTTGGTTTCTGAAGGTGGCAGTGCGCGTTTTCGTTTGGCAGATTTACGCTTGCCGGTGCTGGCAGGGCTGGCTTTTGGGTTTTTCTTTGTGGCTTTGCATTTGGCCGGCGATGAATCGGTGATTTATCCGTTGATTGCTGTGCGAATTGTTTCGATTTCGAGTTTGTCGTTGTTTGCTTTTTTTTCTCGGCAGCCGGTAATGGTTGCGCGCGAGAGCTGGTTCCCCGTTTTGATGAGCGGTTTGCTCGATACGCTTGGTAATGCTGCTTATGCTGTGTCGGCACAGATGGGGCGCGTGGATATTGCTGCTGTTTTGGGGTCGCTTTACCCGGGTGTGACGGTGTGGCTGGCTTGGATATTGCTTAAGGAGCATGTGAATCGTCAGCAGTTGGTTGGAATTGCAGCGGCTTTGGCGGCGATTGTGTTCATAACGATTTGACCGGAGTCTTATGATTTCCCCCGACCACATTACTCGTACTATCTGCCCTTATTGCGGAGTTGGTTGCACCCTCGATTTGTATGTGCGCGATAGTTTTATCTATAAGGTGACATCGCCTTTTGATTCGGTCGTCAATAAGGGCAATTTATGCGTCAAGGGACGCTTTGGCTATGATTTCATTTATCATCCAAAGCGGATTACAACGCCGATGGTCAGGCGCTATCTCTTGGAGAATGGACGACAGGCGCTAGAGCGTGGTGCATTTCCTGCGGCTGTGGTTAATGGTCAAGCGCCTGCCGATTGGGTGGAAACCGATTGGGAGACGGTTCTAAATATCACTGCCAATCGGTTGGTTGAAATTTATCGGCGGGATGGCTCGGACGCAATGGCCGTTTATTGCTGCGCTAAAGCCACGAATGAAGATAATTACCTGCTCCAGAAAATGTTCCGGGCGATTTTCCGCACTAATAATGTTGACCACTGCACCCGGCTGTGCCATGCCGGGAGTGTGGTGGCACTGCAGCAGTCGCTTGGTACTTCGGCCATGTCGAACACTGCCAGCGAGGTGCTGCTTAACGATGTGTTTATTGTGACCGGCTCGAATACCACGGAAAATCATCCGATTATTGCGTTGCAAATGAAGGATGCGGTGCGTAAGCGAGGCGCAAAATTGATTGTGGTTGACCCACGCCGGATTGAGTTGGTCAATTTCGCCGAATTGTGGCTGCCGCTCAAGCCGGGGACGAATGTGCCGCTCTTCAGCGCGATGGCGCATGTGATTGTCAAGGAAAATCTGGTGAATTGGGAGTTTGTTCGCGCACGCACCGAGGGTATTGACGAGTTCATCGCTTCACTGGAAAAATTTACCCCCGAAGTTGCTGAGTCTATCTCCGGCGTGCCTGCCGATGATATTCGCCGGGCCGCCCGGCTGTATGCAACGGCCAAGAACGCGGCGATTTATTGGGGGATGGGTATTTCGCAACTTTCGCACGGCACGGCCAGTGCGCTGGCGCTGATTCACTTGGCGCTATTAACCGGCCATATCGGGCGGCCTGGCACGGGGCTGAATCCGTTGCGTGGGCAGAATAACGTGCAGGGTGCGAGCGATATGGGCGCGATGCCGTTTCATTTTCCAGGGTATATGCGGGTAGATGTGCCAGGAAACGCCGAGCAATGGGAAAGGCTTTGGAATGTGGAGCCAGGCGGTCTTTCGCGCAAATTGGGGTTGACGACCACCGAAATTCTCTCTCATGCTCACCCGGGGGGTGTGCGTGCGCTGTATGTGATGGGTGAAAATCCGATGATGACCGAGCCAAATTTGAATGAGACGCGCCGGCACATCGAGCAGCTGGAGTTCTTGGTTGCCCAGGATTTGTTTCTGACGGAAACGGCTGTGTATGCGGATGTTTTTCTGCCGGCTACCCCCTTCGCCGAAAAGGAGGGGACGTTTACAAATACGGACCGCCGCGTGCAGCGAGTGCGCGCGGCGCACCCGCCACGAGGACTTTCTCGCCCGGATAGTGAGATTGTTTGTGACTTGGCTATGCGTTTGGAGTCTCGTCTAGGACGACCCACTGCCGGATGGCAGTATGCTCACCCCTCTGAGATTCTGCGCGAGATGGCCTCTGTCAACCGCGATTACGCTGGAATCACCTACGAGCGCATTGAACAAACTGGCCTGCAGTATCCCGTCCCAGATGAGTCGCACCCTGGTACGCCGACTTTGTTCATCGAATCTTTCCCACGCGGGCGGGGGAAGTTTATCCCGCTCGATTACGTCCCTTGCGCCGAGCCGCCTGATGATGAGTATCCTTTTATCCTGACCACCGGGCGCGTGCTGGAACACTGGCATGGCGGTTCGATGACGCGCCACTCTGATTTGGATGAACTCTACCCCGAAGCGCGCCTGGAAATCCATCCCGCCGATGCGGAATTGCACGGTATTCGCCAGGGTGACATGGTGCGGGTTACTTCGCGCCGTGGGGAGGTCGTTTTGCGCGCTCGGGTGACAGAAAAGACTACGGTGGGGGTGGTTTTCATTCCGATGCACTTTCATGAGGCTGCTGCGAATCTTTTGACCACCGATGCGCTCGACCCGCAGGCCAAAATTCCAGAGTTTAAGGCTTGTGCAGTGCAGGTTTTTCCGGTACGTGCGACCGATTCGGTTTCTTCAGAAGCGGTAGAGCGAGGCCGCTATTGATTTAGGCGCCATTTGCGATGATTGGCGCTTGACGTACCCAGCGGTTTTCTGTCAGTTGGGCTAGTAGGAAGTCGGCTAAATCAGCGCGGGAAAGTTTTAGGCTGGGGGAGGGGTTGCCAAAGAAAGCGCGTACGTTGCCGCGCGGTGGTTCGTTGGTGAGACGTGGTACCCGCACGGCGATCCAATCCAGGTTGCTGGCTGCTAGAATTGCTAACTGTTCTTCGCGGTCATGAAAGATGTCTTTGAGAAGGATTTTAAGCAGGGTGGAAATTAAATTGAATCCGCGTTGGTCTTGCGGAACGGCAATGCCGGCAACGGAGACCACGACTAGTCTTTGGATGCGGTGTGTTTGCATGGCGGTGACAATGTGGCGGGTGCTTTGTGCTGTGACGGTGGTTGGTTTGCCTTTGGGACCAAGCAGGCTGATGACGGCTTGACTGCCTCGAACCGCACGTTCGACATCGGCTCGGTGGAGGGCGTCGCCTGTTACGGTGGTCAGTTTTTCGTGGGAAATTGCTAGTTTGTTTGCGTTGCGTACAAATGCGGTCACTTCATGTCCGGCTTGTAGGGCTTTTTCTACGGTGAGTTTGCCTGAGGCGGAAGAGGCGCCAAAAATTGTTATTTTCATCGTTCCCTCGCTTTGATGTATGTGTATAGATATTCTGCTGCGTGACGCAGTGCGTCGCCGCTGTGTTGCACACGGCTAAGTAGGATGGCTCCTTCTAGGGTGGTAAGTACGAAGCCGGCCAAATTGTCATCTCCCAGTCTTTCTGCAAGTGCGTCTTGCATTTGTCGGTATGCCTTACGGCAAGCGGCATTGATGCGTTCGCTGCGGGTTGCTGTTTCGGCAGCCAGCATCATCAGCGGTCCTCCAGCAGAAAAATTGGATTGCTCTACCGCGTTGGCAATTCTTAGTGTCAGCATTCGCACGGCTTGAGCAGGTTGTTCGGCTTGTGACAATCCTTCACGGATGCGTTTGGAGATTTGTTCTCCGGCCCAAAGGGCGGTTTCGGCTCCAATTTGCTCTTTGCCCTCCGGGAAGTAATAGTACAGCGAGCCTTTGGGGGTGTTACTCTCCCGAATGATTTCATTCAAGCCTGTGGCGTGGTAGCCCTGTCGTTCAAATAGGCGTGCCGCTGCTTCGAGAATGTGTTGTTTGGCAAGATTCATGACATTTGTCCTCTTTTCAGGCGGCTGAAATAGGTTTATTATAAAGACCGGTCTATATAAAGTCAAGCCAAGAAAGGAATGATTTCGTGATAGGAAGGATATTAATCACAGGTGCGCTGGGTAATGTGGGGATAGAGATTGTCCGGCAGTTGCAGGTTTTGGGGTGTTCGTTTCGACAGTTTGCAGCGGATTTTCAAGATGTTTGGCGAGCATAAAACCTATTTATCCAGAATGCGCGTATAATTTGTTCAATCTTGGAATTCGATCAGGTTCTGGCGGAGCATGTCTCACGGCCAAAAATTTCTCGCTGTGAGTAATCTTTCCAAATTTTTTGGCCCGGTTGAAGCGTTGAGCGGGGTTAGTTTTGAGTTGGAACCGGGTGAAGTGTTGGGCGTGGTTGGGCAGCGTGGTTCTGGCAAATCCACGCTTTTTCGTCTTCTGGGCGGGGCGTATCTACCGAGTGGAGGAGAGATTGTCTTTGAAGGCCGACGCTTTGGTTCGCGGGCGGCTTGGCAGGCGCGCAAATGGGGAATTGAGGCGGTTTACCAAAATCCGCCGCTGGCCAACAATTTGACGGTTTTGCAAAATATCTTTTTGGGGCGTGAGTTGTGTTATTTTGAGCCGCTCAAATGGTGGCCCAAAGAGGGGGAAATGGCTGCGATTGCGCGCGCTTTCTTTGATGATTTTGATATGCCCCCTGAAATTATCAATGATTCGCCGGCTAATCTTTCGAACGAACAACGTCAATTGGCAGCGATTGCGCATGCCTTGTGTTGTCCGTGTAAATTGTTGCTCTTAGATGATACGCTGGCGGCTTTGAGCTTTCAGCGTCAGCAGAAGCTGCTCAATCGCGTGCGTGAATTGGCAGCGCAGAACGTAGCGGTGATTATTAGCAGTGATGATTTGAAACATATTTTTGCGGTCACCAATCGCATTTTGGTCTTGTATCAAGGACGTCAGGTTGCTTTGCGGGAGACGCAAAAAACCACTGCGCGCGAGGTGGTTGAGTGGATTGTTGGCTCAAACCGGCAGGAACAAGTAACGCCTGTCATTTGGGCTTTTGAGAGTTATTATGCTGCTCAGCAACAGGCGGAGGAGTTGCAACGTGCGCAACAGGTCTTGCAGCAGAGTTTGAAGGAGCAGGATTCGCTTAATCGACAGTTGATTGAACGTTTGCGCAAGCAGTTGCAATCGTTGGATCGTTTGAACCTGGCGTTGCAGGAGGCCAACCGGCGTTTGATGACAGAACGCGAGGCCGAACGCAAGGCGCTGGCACGTGAATTGCACGATCAGGTGATTCAGGATTTGCTGAGCTATACCTATCAGTTGGAAGACTTAGAAAGTGAGGCCAAGCAGCAGGAGCAACAAGCAGAATTGGCCGCTATTCGTAACGGTATCCGACAAGTGGTCAGTGGCTTGCGTCAGGTGTGTAGCGACTTACGTCCACCCACAATTGACAGTCACGGACTTTCGGCGGCTATTCGCTCGTTAGTGCATCAATGGTCGCAACAGACCGGTATCAAAGTAGAGTTGGACCTGGACCCGGAGTTGGGGCGTTTGCCAGAACCGATTGAACTCTCGATGTTCCGCATTGTGCAAGAGGGATTGAGCAATGTCCGCAAGCATGCTATTGGGGCGACGTTGGTTAAGTTGTCGTTGCATCGTTCGCCAACAGCCAGCTTGGTCATGGAGATGGCGGATAACGGCCCTGGTATTGAAACGCCAATTGACTTAGCGGAACTTTCTGAAAAGAAGCATTTTGGTTTGGTGGGGATTAGTGAAAGGGTGAGTTTGTTGGGCGGGACGATGCAGATTGAAGCACCGCCGGGTGGTGGTGTGCGGGTGCAAATTGAAATTCCCAGTCCTTATCCAACCGTGGTGGTTTAATTCAAGCCTCGAGGGCGTCGTTGACCAATTGGCGCACGGTGGCGGCATCTATGTCTTTTTTATCTAGGAAGGCCACTGCGCCGGCGTTTAGGCCGAGCCGCCGAAATTCGCGGTCTGGGTAGGCACTAATCAGGATGATGCGCGTTTGGGGTGAAACGGTTTTGATGCGCCGCGCGCATTGAATTCCATCTTCTTCTCGTAAAACGACATCAATAAAAGCGAGTTTGGGTTTTACTTGCCCTGCTAATCGGGTGGCTTCGGTGCTGTCTTCGGCTTCGTAGAGAACCGCCGCTGGGCTGACACGTCCGACCAGTTTACCGAGTTGTGCGCGGTAGCGGGGGTTGTCGTCTACCAACAACACCGAGAGCGTTTCAGCACGTAATTCTGGCCTGAGTTGCAATTTTTCTTGTTCGGGTACAAGCAGCAACTCTGGGTGGCGGCTGGCAAAGTTGTTGGCTTCTAGGCGGCTTTCTACGCCAATTGCTCGGTAGAGTGCTGTCAGGTGGTTTTCAACGGTCTTGATACTCAAATCCATGACCAGGGCGATTTTTTGATTGTTATAGCCTTGGGTCAATAGATAGAGCAGTTCACGCTGCCGACGGGTAAGAGGGGAGGTTGTTTCTGCATGTCGGTGGTCTACCAGACGGTTCACGAGCGGGTCTGAAATCCAACGTCCACCATCCAAGATTCGGCGCGCGGCCAGTTGTAAATCTGAAAGCGGCTGGTCTTTTAGATGATAGCCGTTCACCCCTGCTGAGAGCAATCCGACGACGTAGGCTTCGTCATCATAGGCGCTGACAACCAAAATTTTTAGGTGGGGGTATTTGCTGCGAATTTGATGAACGGCTGTGACCGGCTCGAATTCTGGCATGTTTACATCCATGACCAGCAGGTCGGGTTGGAGTTGCTCCAGCGCTAAGAACAAATCGCGGCCATTGGCGGCTTCACCGACGATTTCAATTTCGGGCAACACGGCAAGTGCATCGCGCAGCCCGGCGCGAATTAAGGCGTGGTCATCGGCTAATAGGGTACGGGCAGGAGCCATAGCGGGAGATGAGGGCTGGGCCAGTTAGGGGAAATCCCCTAAAACAAAGGGGGGAATTTCTGTTGGTGAATTAAGGGAATAAGGGTTGAAGGCCAAGTTAACGAATGGTTATGATTATATTGCACGCTTCTACCAGCGTAAAGAACAGGAGGTACTGCCCAAATTTAATTTACACTTTTTCTCACGTTTTACGCCTTTTATCAAACCCCTTTCACCAAATTTTCACAAGGAGGAACGTCCATGTTCAAGAAGAGCTCGCTTTACGCGCTCGTGGCTGTCCTGTTTATTGCTGCCGCGATTCTTTCGGCGTGTGGGACGCCAACTCCCACTGACCAGCCTGTTGCTCCGGCTAATACTGAAGCGCCCAAGAGCAAACTGGCGGTTGGGATTGTGCTACCCACGAAAGATGAACCGCGCTGGATTCAGGATGAAACCCGCTTTAAGGATGCCCTGACCAAGGCCGGCTATGATGTAGAAATCTTGTTCAGCCAGGGTTCTTCGGCTAAGGAAAAAGAGAACGTTGAATCGTTGATTACCAAAGGCGTCAAGGTTCTCATTATCTGCCCGCATGATGGCACAGCTGCTGCTGCGGCGGCTGAAGCGGCGAAGGCTGCCGGCGTGAAGGTGATTTCGTATGACCGCTTGATTCGCGATACGGATGCGGTGGATTATTACGTCACCTTTGATAGTGTGGCGGTGGG
>QEXW01000050.1 GCA_003130845.1 Anaerolineae bacterium | reverse complement strand
GTGCCACCAGGCTCTGCCTGGTATCCCAACCCCAACCTACCACCAGCCTCTGCCTGGTGCACCGACCACAGGTCGGCGGCACAAACAACAGCATTTTAGAAAAAACAGGACAGGCCAACCCTGTCCTGTTTTGAGTCTTGCGCCCTGCCAACACGAAAATTTCCGCCGGCGAAATTTCCAATTTATATATTGACATTCGATATATTTAATGATAATATATTGATTGTAAATATATCGTTACTCTTTATAGCGAGATAAAATACAAGGAGTTTTCTATGGCAAACCCAGACGACTTGTCCAAATACCTGCCCCTCTCGGAAACGACCTTCTACACCATGCTGTGCCTGGCCGAAGAACCGATGCACGGCTACGCCCTGATGCAAAAGGTCGGCGAAATCAGCCGGGGAACGGTCACGCTTGGGGCGGGAACGCTCTACACCATCTTCTCCACGCTCGAACGAGAAGCGCTAATCAAGATGGTCAGCGAGAGCGAGCGGCGCAAAACCTACGCCCTGACGGCGCGCGGGCAGCAGGTGCTTCGGCTGCAAATCCAGCGGCTCGAAATCATGGCCGAGCATGGCCGCCGCATCAAAGCGCTGTTGACAAACTGATAATGGAGGCTATCATGAAACAAAATCTTGTTCGCAAAACGAAACTCTTCTGGCCCTGGCAAGACCGGGAAGAAGAAGCCTGGCTAGAGGCGATGTCGCGCCAGGGGTTGCACCTGAGCGAGGCGCGGACGCTGGGCCGCTATGCCTTCGAGAAAGGCGCGCCGAAGGCCTACGCCTACCGCCTGGACTACCAGGACTCGCTCAAAGATGAGCAGCACTATCTGAAAATCTTTGAGGACGCCGGCTGGCAGCGCGTGGCCACCCAGGGAGGCTGGCACTACTTTCGGCAGGAAATCCGCGCAGGCCAAGTCCCTGAAATTTTTAGCGATTCAGATACCAAAATCAAAAAATACGAGCGCTTCAAAACCCTGCTGGTCTCCATGCTGCCCCTGTATGTGCTGGTCTTGGCGCTGAATGCTTCTCTGCCCGATGGGGAAGTGTGGGGCTTTCGCTGGTGGGCGCAGGTCTGCGCCAGCGCGGTCAGCATCCCCTTCTTTGGCGCGCTCAGCGTGCTTTCCGTCATCGCCTGGTTCAAACTGGACAAGCGCATTCAGGAATTGCGCGAGCTATAAGTTTGGTGAATCTGCAGCGCAAGCCTGAGACTTGCTCTGCAGATTGTTCTTGCCCTATTGCCCCAGCGTCTGCGCAAGAAAGTCGAGAATCAACTGCATCGGCAGGGGGTCGAGGTTGGGGCGGAGCAATTCCGTGCCGTGCCCGCCGCCGGGGATTTTGACGGCGCGGACAGCGCTTTGTTCCACCTGACAGAAGCCAAACTCCTTCTCGTCGGCCAAACACCAGGCAGCGGATTGCGGGTTGTTCTTAAACAGCGCTTCCACGGCCTGCCGATAACTCACATTCAGGTAGCCTCCCGGCGAAAGCGAAAGCGCTCCCGGGCAATTTGCCTGCGCCATCTGGTTCAGCACGTCGCAGCCGCTGACCGCTCCATCGGCTCCGATACTCGAACCGATGACCACAATATGCTGGGGGTCCACGCCGGGCAGTTCAGCGGCCTTGCGCATGGCGGCAGCAATGTCAGACCTCCAGATGTCCGGCGTCCAATCGGCGCAGCCGCCCGGTTGGCAGCCGGTCAGGGAAAAGGTGAAGACGGCATAGGAGCGTCCCTCCGGCATGGCGGGGAACCAGGCCGGGGCCCACCAGGGAGCGTTGCCGGGGTTGGGGTACGGATTCTGAAGCCCCCGGTTCTGCAGCCAGACGGCGATTTCGTTCCAGTCATTCATATCGCCACGCACCCAGTGAATCAGCACCACCAGCGAGGCCTGGCTTGCGGCAGCCGGATAGTAGCGGCCATACAGCGCACCCTTGCTTCCCTCGAAAGTCACTTCCTGCGGTTCCGGGGGAGGAAAAGCCGGAGTGGGCGTTTCAGTAGGCGGCTGTGGAGTGGGTGTTGCTGTGGGCGGCTCTGGGGTGGGTGTTGCGCTGGGGACCACGGCGGCTTGCGTCACCATCGAAGCGCTCTGATTGGCAGTGGCCGGAAGGTTTTGGGGCTGCGGTTGCTGGGGTGAACAGGCAAGAGCAACGGTCAGCGCGAGTGCAAAGACAATGATTAATAGAAAGCGGCGCATCGTTTTCATGGCATTCTCCTGTTGGAAAATAGACGAAAACACAACTTAACCAACACATTCCCGCAGGCATGTAGAGGGCCTTCCTCTTGGCCCTGCTCCGACGGGGCAGTGAGCGTCATGCCGGGCGAATCAACCCGGCTTGGCCAGACCCTCGAAGAGCAGGTCAAAGCTCTGGCGCAGCGCGCGCCGCCAGGTCTGCTCGTTGCGAACCGGCATAGAGCAGGGCAGATTTTCCAACATGCCATCGTACCAGGCAAGAATCGTCAAGGCGATGGTTTGCGGGTCAGCCGAACGCAACTCGCCGGCAGCGATTCCCTTTGCAACCAGGGCAGCCAACCCTTCCAGATAGCGTTGTTCGTAGGCTTGCAGTTGAGCGTGAATTGCCGGATAACGCGCTGACATGGCGCGCAGTTCCAGGCTGAGTGGCACCCAATTCGCTTCGGCAAACCAGCTGGTCTCAATATACTGCCACAGCCGTTCGCGCACGCTCCCCTGAGCAAGGGCAAGTTGTTCCAGGCGCGCCATGTCGGGCCGGAAGAGTTCCTCCAAGAGCGCGCGCACCAGGGTATCTTTGTTTTCAAAGTAGTGATAAAGAATGCCCACGCTCAGGCCAGCCTCGGCAGCGATATCCTGCATGCGCGCTGCCGGAAAGCCCTGGCGGGCAAAGACGCGCAAGGCAGCCTGGAGAATTTGGGGAATGCGCTCAGCACTGACGGTAGGACGAGGCATAGGATTTCATAATTGAATTTCAATTCAATTATGGCACGAAAAATTAAAATTACAAGAGAAAAGACGATTTGCGCAGGCGTTCGGCAACCTCACAATATCTCAAGCCGGCTGGCTCGGCAGCCATTGCGTCAACCTGAACAGCGCCTCCCCGGGCGGCGCTGACGGGTTGCAGGCACGTCGTTCAGCGGCAGGGAATGCCGTATCACACATTGGATGGATTGACGTTTGTGAACGGGCGTGCAAAAATGCACGCGTCATCTCACATTTGCCGCAATGAGCGGCACATTCCAGGAGCATACGAAATGAAAACCTTTGCCCGTTCACTCATCATCATTTTGCTGGTTCTCCCCCTCGCCGCCTGCGGCCTGCTCCCGCGCCCGGCACCCACCGCCGCGCCGCAGCCCACAGCCACCGAATCCGCGCCGCCGCCAACGGCCCCGCCCGCCGAACCCACCGCTGAACCCACTGCCCAGCCCGCGCCGGCGGCGCCCTTCCACGCCGGGTTCGATTACAACGGCGACGGGCGCAGCGATGTCGCCGTGTTCACCAAAGAAGGCTGGCAAGCCGCGCTTTCTACCGGGGTGTCGTTCGATGCATCCGGCAGCGGCCCCTGGACGGCCAACCTGGGCATGTGGGGCGAAATTCCGTTCGCTGGGGATTTCAACGGCGATGGAAAAACGGATGTCGCCGTCCTGAATTGGAATGGCGAGCTTTGGGTGGGGCTTTCCACCGGTTCTTCGTTCGATGGCGAAGGCAGCGGCCTTTGGGCTTCGCCCGCCGGGCAGTGGGGCGGCATTCCGCTCTCCGGCGATTTCGATGGTGACGGGCGCGATGATGTGCTGGTCTTCACCGAAAAAGACGGTCTGCGGGTGGGTCTTTCCACCGGGCGCAGCTTTGACGCCCCCGGCAGCGGGCGCTGGAACACCCCCGCCGGGCTGTGGAGCGAACAACCCTTCACCGGTGATTTCAACGGCGATGGCAAAGACGACATGGGGGTTCTCAACTGGCAGGGGCAGGTTTGGGTCGGCCTTTCTTCGGGCAGCGGCTTCGATGCGCCCGGCGGCGGGCAATGGACGGTGAAAGCAGCTCCCTGGGGCGGTATGCCGCTCAGCGGTGATTTCGATGGGGACGGCAAAACCGATGTAGCCGTCTTCACCCCCGAAAACCAGTGGAAGGTCAACCTTTCCAGCGGTTCGTCCTTCGATGCCCCTGGCAGCGGCGATTGGCTCTCCGCCGCCGGTTTATGGGGCGAATTGCCCACCGTGGGCGATTTTGACGGCGACGGCCGGGCGGATATTGCCATGCTCAACGGAAACAGCGAATGGTGGCTGGGGCTTTCGAGCGGTTCGTCTTTTGATTACCCCATCGGCAGCGGACGCTGGCAATCGGCCACCGGCAAGTGGTGCGATGTGCCGCTCAATGCCCCCGATTTCTGGCGCTTCGACCACCTGACGCCCAACATGCAAAACATCTGGGAAGGCCGCTTCCGGCTGGCCGGCTGCGGGCAGTAAAACGGCCCTCTCTGCCCGGTCAGAGACCAAGCGGCTTACGGCCCAAAGGCATACGCGCCGGGCGCGTCCCGTCCAGCGCGTGGTTGTTTGTCTTTGTCAAAGAAAACATCCGCGCGGGTTGAACCGGGCGGCGCGTTCAAGTCCCACACAAAATCTGGAATGGGAAAGAGCAACACGCTTTGCGCCCACGCGCCTGCGGGGTGAAAATCGCCCCCGGCTTCATCCAGGAACAGTGGGCGGACGGTGTTGATGGCGTTTTCGGCGCGCAACTGCTCTGGGTTACAGGTGGGGTTGCCGGCCACGCAGGCATCTTGGTTGCCCTCGATGCCAAGCGGCATGGAGGCCTCCCCATTCCAGATGAGATTGCCGCGAATCTGTAAGTTTTCATCCACCCGAGCCACAGGCAGGCTGCGCAACGCCGGGTTGGTGCGGGAATCGTAAATGGCAAAGTGCTGCCAGGCGCTCTGGTAACCGGGCGGGTTATAGACCAGGTTGTTGTAGATATACACGTTTTTGTTCGGGATGTGGACGGCGTTCGAGCCGTCATCCACGGCGGTTGTGCCCCAACCGCCCAGGTCCAGGTACTGCTGACAGCGCTCCCGCCCGGCGTCGCCCGGCTGACCATCGCAGGAGCGCCCGCCAAAGACCACCTCAAGCACATGCGAGCGGCGGCCAACGCGCACCAGAGTGTTATAGGCCAGCAGGATGTTGTAGCCACCGTTCACGCCCAGCCCGGCGCCTTCGGTATCGTGAATCAAGTTGTTGACGACCTGAATGTCGTAGGCTTCATAGTGAATCCAGGGCGGAACCATAAACTGAAAGCCCGTCCCCTGCCCGGCTGTGAAGCCGCCCGTGCCGCAATCGTAAATCCGGTTGGCTTCCACGCGGATATAGGCCGAGCCGCCCTTGACGTAGGCGCACCAATCGCCGCCACCGTGAATCTCGTTGCCCACAATGTGACCGTATTGCACCGCCACAAAGTCAATCACGTTGTCATAGGCGTCGGAAAGGTCGCTGTTTTCGATGTAAATGTGCTGCGATTGGTTGACCTTGACGGTTTCCTGGGTGGCATCGCCGCCGTGAAAGGCCACGTTGCGCAGCCAGACGTAGCGGCATTGCTCGCAATGGAAGACATCGCCCGCGAAGTTGACGGTCAGATTCTCGAAATAAATGTACGAGGTATCGAAGATGTTCAGTCCACCTTCCAGGATGACCTCGCCGCGCGCGTTGCCGTTGCCGCGAATCCAAATCGGCGCACTCCATGTCCCGTAACGCGCTTCCCAGTAATTGGGCAGCACATCGGCCGCATATCGGCCCGGCTGCAGTTGAATGCGCACCCCTTCGGTGAGGGGAACGTTCATCGGGATACTGCGCCAGGCGGCAGCCAAGCTGCGCAGGGCGGTTTGCGGCGCGGCGCCGGTGTTGGCGTCATCGCCGTTGAGCGGGTCCACCCAAATCTCGCGCAGGCGGGGGTTGCCGGGGTCGTAAAAATCTGTCGCTGGCTGGGGAGTGGTTTCAGGCGCAGGCAATGTGTTCGGCGCAGGAAGCGTAGCATCAGCAAGGGTCAATGTGACCGGAGGAGCAAAGGTGGGGGTGACCACGCCCGGCGTGACGGGCAGCGCCACGCAGGCCGTCCAGAGCATCAGGAAAGTGAGCAAGAGAAATCCTCGCATCCCTTTGGGCTTCATACATTTCTTCCTCGCATACATCTATGTTTCCCGGCGCATTCCAACCGCGCTCGGTTTCCTTTACAACAACACCAACAGCGCGCCCGCCATCAGCCCCAGGCCTAGCAAGGCATACAGCCAAAATTGCCAATGAAGTGTCGGCTGCAAGACCGCATCGGCAGGGTTGCGCGGGTCATACCAGACGACAACCGGCTGACCCGCCGACGGGTAACGCTCCAACACCTGCTGGGCGGCGGTGGAAGAGGAATACAGCACCGCCTCCCCCGTAAACAGGCGCTGCGATTGATAGCGGCGTTCGCCAACTTGATACTCATAAAGAATGTGTGGCTGATAGCGAGTGGCCAAACGGCGGCGGTTGGTGGATGTGTACACCCGCACCGGAAGCAGGCTTTGCGCAACCCCCGTTTCTAACACTTGCCCCCAAACCGAACGCCGGTCTCGAACGGCGCTGCGATACAAATTCCAAGCCCGCCCCCACAGCAGCACCGCCGGAAAGGCCAGCAGCAAGAGCAGGACCAAGCGCAGAACCCAGGGCAAATCGTTCAAAATACTCCCGCGCTCCACAGCGCCAACAGCAAGAGAACCACCGCCAGCGCCCACACCAGCCATGCGCCGGTTAGGCGCCGAACCAGCACCGCCTCGGCAGGCGCTTGGGGATTGTAATAGACCGTCACCGCGCTGCCCACCGGAAAACGGTCCAGCACGGTTTGAGCCAATTCGGGCCGGCCCCAATGCGTCTCTGCCTCCAGGCTGTAACGGTCAGCGGTATATTCGCGCCCATCCACCCCATAGCGATAGACAATGCCGGGGGTGTAGAAGGTGCGCTCCACGTTGTCTTTCCACTGCCGAAAGGAGCGCACTTCCGAGGCCACGACCACCCCCGCCGTGGAGGGCCAGGTTCGCAGGACGAGCGCCTGCCGCTGTTGAACAAATCCCAACAAGAGCAAGAACAGCCCCAACCCGCCCGAAAGCGTGACGAACAAGGCATTTTCCGGCTGCGCCAGGTGCGGCGCAATCAAACCGGGGACGTTGGCCAGGGTGAGCAAGGCCAACAACGCGCCGCCTGCCAAGAACAAGAACACACCCGCCAGGCCTTTGCCAAAATCGGGGGGCAGGGTGCGTTCCAGCACAGCCTGCTCAGGCTTGGCCGGGTCGTAATAGACCGTCACCTCGGCGCGCAACGGATAACGGGCGAGAACCGCTTCGAAATCGCTCGCGGGGAGGTTCTCGCCCAGGCTAATGCGCTCGCCGGTGTAACGTTTGCCGTTCACGCTGTATTCGTAGGCAATCGAAGGCGCACTGCGCACGGTTTCCCGGCCGTCTATATCCCGTTTGCGCAAGGAGCGAATTTCGGAACGGGTGATTTTGCCGCGCGTCGTTTGCCAATGTTGCGCGGCGCGCGCTTCATGAAGCTTGACCAGCGTTGCAACAACCAGCAAGCCCAGAATGGCCGCGGCAAAAAGCCCACCCAACAAGAGCAATCCGTTCATGATGGCCTCCTTACAATTTTTCCAGCGAGAAAATATCGGTCAGGCCATCCCAGTAATACACGGCGTAAGCGGCCCCTTCTTCCAGCGCGGAAAAAGATTCATCCGGCACGGTAAAGATTTTATCCGCCAGGTGCAATTCGGTGGCGACGTAGGTGCTGGTGCTGTTGTTGACGCGGCGGGTGCGCTGAACGCGCGCCAGCCGAATCGGCCCCTGGGCAACGGCAATTTTGACGGGGCTCATGGGTTTGATTCCCAGAAAGATGAAGGGCGCGCCCAACAAGGCAAAAATGCCCGCGCCAACCAGCATTCCAAGGCCGGTGACAGTGCTTTGAGAGACAGACAAAATCCCCAACACGGCCAGGGCACCGCCACCCCCGCAAGCCAGCGTGAGACCCAACACGAGAAGAATCAACTTAAATCCGCGGCGTTTGCTCGTCAGGCGCGCCGTTTGACGCGGCGAGAGCCTGCCCTGGCGGTTATAAGCCAGGTCTTCTTGCGTGAACTCGAAGAGTTGCATGAGACGGGTTGTCATTGTTTTTCCTATTCATGATAAGCGTATATCACGCGAGGATAATTGGTCCAACCGCGATTGTTGGAACGGCGCCGGCTTTCCAACCGCGATTCGACCACCGTGCCGGCCACAGCAGGCCAGTTACACGCCGCGCTGGCTTTGCGCTGAGTGAAGAAAATGCTGACAAGCAGAATGGCATTGACCAGCAATGCCGAGCCGCCAACGGCACCAACAACAAAAAGAGTGAACGTATCCATGCCTTTAAGAATTCAAGCGTTGAAATTCCCGGCCAACCTCGTCATGTTCGAAGGTCAAGCGCAATTGCTTTTTATCCTTCGAGAGCGCAACCGAGAAGCCGAGATACGTTTCGGTGTCACTCAGAATTTCGATGGCCGTCAATGGGCGCGCCAAGAGCATTTTTCCGTAAACAGGCGTGAAGAAAAGTTTGCAGACGGCTTCCAACGCTGTTCCGCCCAGGATACCGGCCACCAGACCCACCAACGCCCCCACGGCCAGGGCCAAAAAGCGGGTTTGCACGGTTGCCAGCGGCGGCGCAGGGGTAAGAATCGCCCCCAGAAAAAAGCCCGCAGCGCCCATCAGCAACCCGCCAACCAAAAAAGGAACCAGGGTCACTTTGGCAACGCCGCGCTCCAGCCGGCCGCCCTGCGCGCACATCGGCAGGGAAAATTTTAACAAGACCGGCTTGGAGCGTTTTTGCACGCCCATTGAGAGGTTCATCGGCAAGGTTTCGGTCGTCGCCGCGCCGCAATGCACACACCGCGCCGGGAATTTCAGCACGGGGGGATTTTTTGCATCTTGAATGGGAAGAGTGGTAACAAACATGTTCCCCCAAAAGGTTGAACAAGTGAACTCGAATATTTGTAATTTATATCAGTTTTCTCCTAATTTGAGAATAGGAAACATGTAGGGCTTCTTAAGCACACCCAAAATCACGAATCAAAAAGGGCTGTCCAACAGCGTGGGCAGCCCGAGGCATTGACCGGTTTAACCCGGCGAAAAAGGGGCAGAAATTAGGCGCTCTTGCCGGCCTGCCAATTTTTTTTGATATATCCCGTCACGGCCTTCCACAGCGGGCAGCGGTCATAGACGGCGCTAAAGAGCAGCACAGCGCTTATCGTCAACAGAAGCCAATGTTTGTCATAGGAAACCCAAGCCAGCACAGCCACCAGCAACGCCAACGCAACGCGCAAAACGCGGTCGCGCGCCGAGAGCGGCGAGGGCGTGCCGCCTTTGGCAAGCGTTTCAAACATGCCCGCCAGGGTGGGGGCCGGCTTGGCCCCTACATGGCGCAAGATTTCCTCGCCGTTGCGAAAGACAACCAAGGTGGGAATGCCGTAAATTTTCAATTCCTGCAAAAGTTCCTGGTTTTCATCGGCATTGATTTGCCACAAATCCACTTTGCCTTCGTATTCTTTGGCAAGTTTTTCTAAAATCGGCTTAACCACCCGGCACGGGCCGCACCAGGGCGCCCAAAAATCGACCACCACCGGGCGGGGGTTGCGCTTGAGTTTGAAATAGAACGCTTCGGGTTTCACTGCTTCTCCTTATTTTGACCAATCGGCCACCATTTGCTTGCGCCCGCGCAGCACTTTTTCGACCGCAATGGCAGCCGTAGCGCCTTCGGCGGCGGCAATCACGGCCTGTTTAACGTGATTGCACAAAACATCACCCACCGCATACACGCCAGGAACGGCGGTTTGGAATTCACGGTCCACAATCAGGCAGCCGGTGTCGCTCAACTCGAGTTGGCCTTGTAAAAAGTCCGTAATCGGCTTGCCGCCTTGCAGGTAGATGAACGCGCCGCGCACCGGCAGGGTCTGCTCACCCTGACCGCGCAAGGCAAAGCGAACGGCTTCCACCCGCTGCTGACCGAGGATTTCACGCAGGCTGGCGCCTGGGTAAAACTGCACTTTGGGGTTGTGCAGCAGTTCTTCAACCATTTCGGGCGGGGCTTTCAGTTCCGGCGTGGGGGAAAGGAAGTGCACGCGGCTGGCAAACTGAGTCAGGAAGAGCGCTTCTTCGATGGCTTCATCGGTGTTCCCGGCGACCAGCACCTCCTGACCTTTGAAGAACGCGCCGTCGCAGGTAGCACAGTACGAAACGCCATGTCCCAGAAGTTCATCTTCGCCCTTCACGCGCGAACCGCGCCCCATCGAGCCGGTGGCGATGATAACCGCCCGGGCCGTATACGTACCATTGTTGCCAAAAACAGATTTTGGCTCGCCGAGCAAATCTACGCCAATCACCTTGTCGGTCATGTATTCCGCGCCGAACGAGCGCGCCTGTTCCCGCATCCGCTCCAGCAGTTCGGGGCCGCTAATATCGCCCGGCACGCCAGGGTAGTTGGCAATTTTACCGGTAATGCCCAGCGCGCCGGTGGTGAGTCCCTTATCCAGCACCAGCGTCTTCAGCCCGGCGCGGGCGGTATAAATGGCAGCGGTGCTGCCGGCTGGCCCGCCACCGATGATGACCACATCGTAATCCGTTGCAGAGGGGGTGTGCCAATTCATGTTAAATTCCATCGAACATTGCTCCTTTTGCGTTGAATGCTCAAAGAATAGATGATTGCCACAAGAAAAAGTGACATCCTACAGGCAAGGCGTTGCCTCACCTATTGAATTTCGAAACCGCCAGGCGCTACAATGAACTTAATGAAATCGTTCACCCCGCGCCTGCCAGGCTGCCTGGCTGCCGCACTGATGACCCTGACCACCTGTCTTTGGACGTTTTGGGGGATTTCGGAACTGTATTACGAAGGCTGGGGATTGCCATTCCCGCAACCGCTGGCCTACCTCGTTCCAGCGGCGCTGTGCCTGGCCTTGAGCCTGCTGACACTCCGTCAACCGCGCACCGGGGGGTGGGTGTTGCTGCTGGGCGGCGCGGCCTTTACCCTGCTCTGGTGGGGATTGGCCTGGCGGCGGTTGGGCGCGCCGAAACCGGCGGCATTGCTGGGGATGATTCCGGTCAGCGCCTTGCTGTGCGTCACCGGCGGGCTGTTCCTGCTGGAGGCACGTTACCGCGCCCGAACCGGCGCAACGGGCGTTGGCGGGCGAACGTCTCTCCTGCTGGCGGGCGGCCTGCCCCTGCTGGTTGTGCTGACCGTAACGGTCAGTGAGTTACCCCCTCTGCTGCACCGGCATGATGATGGCATGCGCGGCCCGCGCCGAATTACCGCACCAGGAGTAGATTTGCTGTGGGCGCCGCAAGGCCCCGGCTGGAACTGGAAACAACCTTGGGGTGGTTATCCATCCTGGAACGCGCTGGCGCTCTATGGCAAACCGCCGCTTGGCCTAGAGCCAAAAAACGAGTGGAACGCGCAATTCCGCGATATGCAAACCACTGGCCTATGCGCGTATCTCTCCGCCGATGGCTTGACCCTGCTCGAAACGCCGCAATTCGTCTGGAGAATGCCCACCGTAGAAGAACTTCTCCGCTCTCTAACGCGAGACGGTCACAGCGCAAACTGCCGATGGAATGGCAACCTAGGGCCTGCTCCATGCGCCATTCTGCCCGATAAAGAAACCCCACTCTGGGACCCTGCTGCCCCGCCGGTGTATTACTGGGCGGCGGAGGAGTTCGATTCCGAACAGGCCTATTTCGTCAACTATCGCGGCGTGGTCAACATCCAACCCAAAGACTTCGGCAACCCCCGGCATGGCTATCGCTGTGTGCGCGAGCCGTAGGCTTGGGATATTCGGTCGTGACCGTTTTGGAGATACATTGTGTTATCTTTTGGCTACACGCCAATCTTTACCCTGGCAGAAATTTCCCCTCCGAAACGGCGTCAATCACCCGTTGATTCAGCCGGTCTAACACTTCCAGCAAGCGCTCCTGCCAATTCGAATCTTTCAGGAAACTGCACCAATACGCGTTTTTGCCGCCGCGCACGCCAGGGCCAAGGTCCGAGAGTGTGCGCTGGGCCATGTTTTCCGTCAGGGCTGGGTAGCGCAGAACGATTTGTCCGTTTTCCACGCTCACCGAGGCCAAACCGGCAGCATCGGCACGCAGTTTAACGCGCATCTGGTAGAACAGGTTTTCAAACATGGGTGGTAATTCGCCAAAACGGTCACTGAATTCCGCCCGGAGCGGTTCGAGTTCATGTTCCTCGCGCAAAGCGGCGATGCGGCGATACAGGCGCAAGCGCAAATCCTGACTCGGAATGTATGAGGGCGGAATGCCAATGGGAAGCGGTAAATCTACCGTGACCGGTTCTTTCAACTCCATCTCAAACGCTGAAGGCGCAAAGGCAGGCGCGCCAATGGCAGCCATTTTTTCGTCTTTTTGCGTTAAGCTGGCCGCCGCCTGGCGCAGTTTTCGGACTTCGGCAGCCAACATACGCGTGTAAAGGTGAAAACCCACAGCAGCAATATGTCCACTCTGCCGGTGTCCAAGCAATTCGCCTGCGCCGCGAATCTCCAGGTCGCGCATAGCAATCGAGTAACCGGCGCCGAGTTGGGTATTCTCGGCAATCACTTCCAAGCGTTCCTGGCCCTCGGCAGTCGGCATCAATTTACGGTGACGGAAAAAATACGCATAGGCGCGCGCCGCACCGCGTCCCACCCGGCCGCGCAGTTGGTAGAGCTGCGCCAGGCCAAAGGTGTCGGCGCGGTCCACAATCAGGGTGTTGGCATTTGGGATGTCCAGGCCGCTTTCGATGATGGTGGTCGAGAGCAGGATGTCAATTTTGCCCTCGGTAAACTCGTGCATGACCTTAGAAAGTTCACGCTCGTCCATTTGTCCATGCCCAACGCCAATGCGCGCCTGCGGAACCAGTTGCTGCAAGTGTAACTTCATGGCGTGAATGGTTTGCACACGGTTATGGACGAAGAAAACCTGTCCACCCCGCTCCAGTTCACGCAAAATGGCCTGACGCACCAATTTGGGGGAATAGGGGCCAACGTGCGTGATAACCGGCAGACGTTCTTCGGGTGGCGTGTTAAGGGTGGAAATATCGCGCACGCCCGAAAGCGCCATGTACAGGGTACGCGGAATGGGGGTGGCCGTCAGGGTCAGCACATCCACTTCCGTGCGGAGCTTTTTGAAATGCTCCTTATGGGTCACCCCAAAACGTTGTTCCTCGTCAATAATCACCAAACCCAAATCTTTGAATTCGACATCCTGCGAAATCAGGCGATGCGTGCCGATGATAATATCCACCTGACCGAGCAGCAAACCGCGCAAAATTTCGGCCTGTTCGCGGGGGGTGCGGAAGCGCGAGAGCATCTCCACCGTGACGGGAAAAGCCGCCAAACGCTGGCGAAAGGTGTCATAATGTTGTTGCGCCAAGACGGTGGTTGGCACCAGGACGGCCACCTGCTTGCCATCCTGCACTGCCTTAAAAGCCGCTCGCAGGGCCACTTCGGTTTTGCCATAGCCCACGTCGCCGCACAACAAGCGGTCCATCGGACGGGGGGCTTCCATATCGCGCTTGATGGCAGCAAGGGCCTCTAATTGGTCGGGAGTCTCGATGTAAGGAAAACTCTCTTCCAGTTCTTTTTGCCAGGGGGTATCGGGGCTAAACGCATAGCCAGTTGCAGTCTGTCGCTTGGCATATAGTTCAAGCAGCTCCTCAGCCACTTTTTGCACCGCTTCTTTAACGCCAGCTTTAGCGGTTGCCCACTCTTGCGTGCCTAAACGGGTTAGGGTAGGTGCGCCATCGGCGCCAATATAGCGCGTCAGGCGGTCGGCCTGAAAGACCGGCACAAAGACCTGCGCCCCGCCTTCATACTCCACCGCCAGGAACTCACGTTCATGCCCCTCCAGCACGCGCCGCACCAGTCCGATGAAGCGACCGATGCCATAGTCAACATGCACCACGTAATCGCCGGCGCGCAGGTCGCCATAGGCCGCTTCGGGGGCTTCGGCAACCTGCTTTTGACGCGACCGCGCGACCGGGCGCTCCCAGCCGAAGATTTCGGCATCGGTCATCAGGTGGAGATAGTGGTCATTGGCGCGTGGTAATTCGGCCGGAAGGTGTTCGCTGGCGGCTATCGCTTGCTCTTGGCCTTTGCAGGCAGATTTATCGGCGTCACCCATTTTGGCTACGCGCAAAACAAAGCCTTCGGAAAGCGAGGCCTCCAGAAACTTAACGCTGGATGATGTACTCTCTCTCCCTTCCCGATTTTCCCGCCAGAGTTCCTGCAAGCGCTCTTTTTGACGGGTGGCAACCAGCACGGTATCGCCCTGCCCCACCAGCCCAGAGAGATACTCAATGAAAGGCTTCAAGCGTCCGCCAAAGCGTTGGTCGTGACCGAAAATATCCCGTAAGGGGATACTTGATTGATGGCTATCCCCAAAGCCCAGTTCGACCCAGGGATGAGATTGCACCGCGTCTAGCACTTCGGCCCAGGTCAGGTATGGGATGGGGAAGTCGGCGGGCAAGGTGCCTTCGGCAATCGACTCCTGCCGCAGTTTGACGGCCTGTTCCTCCACCTCGCTGACCATGGCTTCAGCCAGCGACAAGTCATCCACCAGTACCAAGCTGCGAGCAGGGAGATAATCTAGGATGGAGGCAGGAAACGGATGCAAGAGCGGGATGTGGAATTCCGAGGGTTCGATATGCGATATTCGAGCGTCGAGCATCGAATGATCGAACAAATACTCCCGCGCCGGCGTCACCAGGAGCGATTCTAGTTTGGCTACCGTGCGCTGCGAGCCAGGGTCAAAGCGCCGGATGGTGTCAATTTCGTCGCCGAAAAAGTCGAGGCGGGCGGGGAGCGGTTCGGATGTGACCCAGATGTCGAGAATCCCGCCACGCCGGGAGAATTGTCCCGGTTCGACCACAATTTCGGTGGCCTGGTAGCCAATGGCGGCCCAGTGTCGCAGAAGCGCATCTGGCTGGATTTCCTGCCCGACGGCGAGGCGTTTGCTGGCCTTGAGGAAATCGCGGCGCGGCAGGGTGCGCGTCATCACGGCCCGCGCCGAGGCGATAATCACCGGTGGGATAGCGGGTTTCTCGGCGAACGGCAGGTGATAGGCAGCCAAGGACGTTAGGGCTTGCAAACGCTCACGACGGGTGACGTTTCCCCAGGCCGCCTGCTCATAAAACAAGGGGGTCGGCTCTGAAAATAGGTATCGAGAGGCAGAAGGTAGCCAAAAGGCCAGTTCTTCGTAGAGCGCGAGAGCATGGTCAGCGCGGTCGGTCAACAGCAAAATCGGACGCTGTAAATCGGCTTGCAAGGCCGCCAACAGAGCCAAGCGCGCCGCGCGCGGCAAGCCGAGTGCGGCCAGGGGTTCACCTTCCTGCGCCTGCTTCAGGAAGGACTGGTATTCAGGGGTCGAGCGGAGGGAGGAAAGGAGGAGTTCCATAAGGGAGGACGGGGAAAAAGCAATCGGTAAGTATACAGCAAAACCTGGCAAAGCGCAAAAATCGCTGGCGCCGTAAAAAATATACCCTCCGCACGTTTCCACGGAGGGGTGTTCCTGCATCTGCTCAAATCCTTAACGCAAAGCTGCTAAGACACAAAGGGGTTTTCGTAGAAAAACTCGCTTTTGGCAACACGATTTTCTTTGCGACGCTGCGCCTTTGCGTTAAAAATGCGAAAATCTACTCCAAGGTATAGAGAAATTACCTGTTCATCCACAAAACGTATCGTTTGGGCCGGGATAACGGCTAGAAAAGTGCTTCCGGTATCGGCTGTCTATTTGTTTCAGGCGGGCTTCGTCGCTGACCGGTTAGCGAAGCCACACCCTGCGCCCCCGGCGGGACAATCGTATCCGCCTGGGCGAAGCGTCCCAAGCCGGGGTCGTATCCCCTCCACTGCGTTGCGGGGACGCTGCGCAGCCACCTTGCCTGGTAGAACATACCCCTGCGGGGCACGCGTCAGCCCGAAACCTTCGGTCACGCCCGCCGTAGTGGGGTCGTCCATGTGCGAATACTGGCCGGTGCCCACTCCGCTGCGCTACGGGGGGCTGCGCACTAAGTGTAGTTGGTGGGCGTTGTTCCCCAAGTATATCGAATTTCGCCCCAGGCGGTATACCTGAGTTCAGCGATTTTGTTACCGCCAGAGTCGGTGCTCAGGCTGGTGGAGCCTAAATGGTCGGTCAGGAAATATTCTACGGTCATGCTCTGCGGGATGGTGTACGTGCGCATGGCGATTCTCGTCGAACCAGCGAAATAATACTTGGTAATCTCGCTGCCCTTGACTTCGTAATGCCCGCCAACGAACAGGATGGTGACGCCGCCGCCTGTTTCCTTTTGGTAGTGCGCGGCGGGATTATAGGTCGTCGCCTCATCCATGATACTCCGCACCAGCCACCCATCCCCATCGTAGGTGAGCGCCTGCAATGGCCGCTTGTGGCGCGCTTCTCACAAGTAAAACGACAGCCGCCAGGGGCGCTATTGGTTCAGTCGGAGGCTTTATGGTCGGTTCGAAAAATCGAGTCTATTGATTTTTACCTCCGTTTCTAATTAAATCCGCTAAAACTAATATGAACAATATAACAATTATGTAACGAAACCAAATCATAAATTGTTCTTGGGAAATCAAATTAGCTATCAAAAGCATCGAGGTCGGGGCGATTGTTATTACAAAAATTTGCAGCAACAATGCCCTAAAATCTAACCAACCTTCTGAATTGTTGGCACCTATAATGTTTGCTAGTAACACCGGAACTCTAACAGCATTCGAAGCTCTCCTATTTACTGACCTGTGTCGCCAGATAGAACCATACCAGGCCAGTAAGGAGAGCAACACCAAAAATATTTCACCTATGACAGTGCCAATGTTCATTCGTAGCTCCAAGTCAACATGTTATTGAGGTATGAGTTGTGTCACCCACTTTTTGGCAGGTAGATAGGTCGCTATACTACCAGCGAAAACCCTAGCGCCACCACTGAGCGTTTGCCATGCCAACTCAGAAGGTAATTCACCAGGATGAATATCATAATAGTCTATAGAATAGATGCCGTTTTTGGGGTTGTAATATCCTCCCCCTATTCTCCCACCAACAGCACCAGTAGCTACTGAAAACATCAAGCCATCTGGAGTCACGGACTCGCCATTTGCTATTTGACTGAGAGTATATTGTGTCATATTTGCACCCGCTCCTAGCAAAGTAGCAGCTTGATTAGTGGTTGCATATATAGGGCCTAAAGCACCTGTAGCCCCTCCTACGGCCGAGGCTATGGCAAAATCACTGCCATCGAATTCATTGCCCAATACGATGTTGGATGCTAAATAACCACCTCCTCCAGCGGCTATTCCCGCACCAGCGCTCGCTACTGTTGTAGAAACCATCGCTGCTGCCCCTGGGGCTAATGTCACAGCATTTGTAAGAGCCGCTACGCCTGCTGTAGCACCCACGCCGGTTCCAATTAAGGCTCCTGCCACAAGACCTGTTACACCTACCAACGCTGCTTCTCCTAAATTCCACTTATCGAGACTGCCGTTATTAGTACGCGCGACATTGAGCGTATACAACGCTACCCCAGCAACGAGACCAATTCCTGCACCTATTGCTACATTAACCCAATGCCCGCTCGGATCCG
>QEXW01000049.1 GCA_003130845.1 Anaerolineae bacterium | reverse complement strand
CGGATGAGGGAGCGGATAAGCGGATGGTGGCAGCGGATGATGAAGCGGATAAGCGGATGGTGGCAGCGGATGAGGGAGCGGAGAAGCGGATGGTGGCAGCGGATGAGGGAGCGGAGAAGCGGATGGTGGCAGCGGATGAGGAAGCGGAGAAGCGGATGGTGGCAGCGGATGAGAGAGCGGAGAAGCGGATGGTGGCAGCGGATGAGGAAGCGGAGAAGCGGATGGGGCAACGGATGAGGAAGCGGAGAAGCGGATGGTGGCAGCGGATGATGAAGCGGAGAAGCGGATGGGGCAACGGATGAGGGAGCGGAGAAGCGGATGGTGGCAGCGGATGATGAAGCGGAGAAGCGGATGGTGGCAGCGGATGAGGAAGCGGAGAAGCGGATGGTGGCAGCGGATGAGGAAGCGGAGAAGCGGATGGGGCAACGGATGAGGGAGCGGAGAAGCGGATGGGGCAGCGGATGAGGAAGCGGAGAAGCGGATGGGGCCACGGATGTCGGTAGATGGTTCGGCTGGAAAATGCCAGAGATTGAAAAAACGCCCTGGCGTGGGAAGCGCTTGGGCGTTTTGTTTGTATTGGATTTACAAATTTGGGATGGTGGGGAGTTTGGGTTACAGTTCCACCGAGTTTTCCAACAGGGCGACGGTTAGTTTGACGGCGTTTTGTACGTCGTTGTAGTCTACCATCTCACTTGGTGAGTGAACGTAACGGCAGGGGATGGAGATGCAGCCGACCGGTACGCCGGCGCGGACGAGTTGCATGGCGCGGGCGTCGGTGGTGCCGCCCAGTAGCACTTCGCGCTGGTACGGGATGCCGTTTGCTTCGGCTGTCTTGACCATCCACTGGATGATGCGCGGGTCCGATAGCATGCCGCCGTCTTTGATTTTGATGGCCGGACCTTTGCCGAGTGCGATATCGAAGTGTTTGCGGCCTGGGGTGTCGCCCCAGCCGGTGACATCCAGGCTGAAGCCCAGGTCGGGGTCAAGGCCAAAGGCGGAGGTTTCTGCGCCGCGCGTGCCGACTTCTTCTTGGGTGGTGAATACAAAGTACACTTCGTTGGGGGTTGATTTTAGGGCGCGCAGGGCTTCGATGGCGACCAAACAACCGATACGGTCGTCCATGCTTTTGGCGACGAGCCGGTCGCCCAAGTCGAGGAAGGGACGCTCGAAGGCGGCCACTTCGCCGATTTTGATTGGACAGTCGGCGCGGCTTTTAGCACCGACATCAATGAACATTTTTTCGATGCTGGGTGTATCGGTCGGTGCGTCGAGCGGTTCGGTGTAGAGGATGCCCGGTATTCCGTTGTAGAAGCGGACGCGCGCGCCCATCAGCATTTGCGGGTAGACCCCGCCGATGGTGGTGAAGCGGATGAAGCCGTTTTCGTCAATGTGACTGGCAATCAGTCCGATTTCGTCCATGTGCGCGGCTACCATGATTTTCTTGGCTTGCTCTGAGCCAGTCGAAGGGCCTTTGCGGACGATTAAGTTGCCGAGGGCATCAACACGAATTTCATCGGCCAGGGGTTCGACCTCGGCACGGATAACTTCGCGGATGGCGGCTTCGTAGCCGGAGGGGGAGAAGGTTTCGGTCAGTTTTTGGAGAAGCTGTTTCATGGGAAGTTCCTTGGGATGATGGCTTACCATCCAACTTTAGGGTCTATCTGTCTGGAGTAGTTCTGGCGTAATCCGTTTGAGCGCTGCCGAAATCAACGCCAGTGTGTTGTCCCAGTCATCAACGCGCGCTAGGCTGATGGCGCTATGTGTGTAACGATGGGGAACGGAGACCGAGACGGTCGGCACGCCGGAGCGGGAGCGGTGAATGGCCCCGGCATCGGTCCCACCGCCGCCAGGCTGCCGGAACTGGTAGGGAATTTTGGCTTCGTCGCCGGTTTGGGCTAGGAAGCGAATGAGGCGGGGGTCGTTGAGCGTGCCGGCATCGAAGGTGTAGATGGCCGGGCCGCCGCCCAGTTTGGTGTTGTAGAAGGTGTTTTCGCCACCTTCGTGAAGGGGCAGGTCGTTGGCTGGAGTGGCGTCAATGGCGATTGCCATGTCGGGCGCGAAGTGGAAGGCGGCTACTTTCGCCCCGCGCAGGCCGATTTCCTCTTGGACAGAAAACGACAGGCACAAATCTACGTTGGCAGGCGCGGTTTTGAGCAGGTCAATCAGGATGACGCAGCCGAGGCGATTATCAATTGCTTTTGCCATGATGGAGGGCCCAACGCGTTTGAAGCGGGTGGCGAAGGTGGCCCGGTCGCCTGGCTTGGCTTTGCCTGCCGGGCCGATGTCGATGCGCAGCGAATCAAGCGGGATTTTTTTCCGACGTTCCTCGGTTGTCGTCAGGTGGATGGGGCGCGCGCCGATTACGCCGGGGATTTTGTCTTTGCCAACCAGCACTTGCTTGCCCGGCAGTTGACGGACATCAATGCCGCCGACCAGTTCGAAACGGTATAACCCATCTCCCTCGTCCGAGACGAGCATAAAACCGACTTCGTCCATGTGACAGTCGAGCATGACCTTGACCCGCTTTTCGCCAGAGCCGTTTTTGGTGACCAGGACATTCCCCAACGCATCAACCTTGACCGTATCGGCATGCGGTTTGACTTCTTCGAGGATGATTTTGCGCACTTCACCTTCATCGCCCGAAACAGCGCTGGCATTGCACAGTTTTTCGAGCAGCTCGAATTGTTTTTCAGTGATATTTGGCATATTCAGTTAGTCTTCCCAAACAATTTTTTCAACGAAATCCGGTTCCAGGCTGGCGATGAACTCGGCCAACAGCCGCCCGGCGCGCTGAATGTCTTTGAGTGCCACTAGTTCGACCGGGGTGTGCATGTAGCGCAGCGGGATG
Source organism: Anaerolineae bacterium (assembly GCA_003130845.1). GTDB lineage: Bacteria > Chloroflexota > Anaerolineae > Anaerolineales > Villigracilaceae > UBA5195. The sequence continues at coordinate 10,267 of QEXW01000049.1, read as the reverse complement.
CCAATCACCATGGTGGGGATGCCTTCGGCGGCAACTTGTGTGGCGTAGCCATCTGTGCCGGTGTGACGGGGTGTGACTTCGGTCTGGTATGGAATCTCCAGATTCTTGGCAAGTTCCTCGAATTTTTTGAACAGATAGGGGTGGATGTTTGGCCCCATCGTCAGGGTTGGCCCTTTGCCCAGTGGCACGGTCTGCCAGTCGTTGGCGCCTGGTCCTTTGGCAAAGGTCACATCTATCGCTACTGCAATTTGTGGGCGCAGGCCAAAGGCCGAAGTGAACGCGCCGCCTAGCGAAACTTCCTCCTGCACGGTGGCGACCGCCCAGACATCCCAGGCGTGCGATTTGTTTTGTAGTTCTTCGAGCGCGACAGTCAATACAGCCACCGAGGCGCGATTGTCGAGGGTGTGGCCGGAAATGACCTCGCCGGCTAGTTCTTTTGGTTCGGTGGCAAAGGAGACCAGGTCACCAGTACGCACTTTGGCGGCTACTTCCTCTGGCAGGAGGCCCACGTCAATCAACAAGTGTTCTAATCCGAGCACGCCATCTCCCACCGAAGCGGGCAAGGCGCGCGCGGGGGGCATGACCACGATGCCGGGCAGTTCCTCGCCGCTGGCCGAGGCGTGGACGATGACGGGGGTGCCGGGCAGGATGCGCGGGTCAATGCCGCCGACTTGCGTGAAATGCAGGAAGCCATCCGCAATGGATGTGACCATCATGCCGATGGCATCCATGTGCGTTGCCACCATGATGGAAGGACGTGGTTCGGGTCCTGAACCGCGTTTGAGCGCTTCGAGTGAACCGATGCGGCTCAGGCGGGTTTCATCTACGAGCGGGCGCCACTTCTTTTCGATGAGTTGGGTGACGGGTGTCTCATAGGATGAAATCCCTGCTACAGACAGGAGAGATTTCAGGAAGGGGGTGATTTCGGGCATGGTAAGTGTAGCTTAGGGAGTAGGTGTGTTTGTTAGCGAGGAGGGGACAGGAGGGCGGTTAGGAGTGAAGATGAGCGGTGTGTTGGTCATCTGGTGGATGGTTCGGGGCGCAACCATCGCCACATTTTTCCAGAACAGTAAGGTGATGTTATGGTGTAAAGAATAATCATAATCAGCGTTTGCCGGTAGCGCAGGGGGGCAGAGTTGGCAAACATGCGGCTATCATACCCGAAATGGTCAGGCCAGGCAAGCATAATCTGATAAAGTTGCCCTGATTGCTAAAACTCGATTTCCCTTAACTTTGTTTTTTTCGGGTGACCGTCATTTTGCAGGTGACTGTCACCCGAATTGCTTTCCTATGGGCAGGATGGGCGGGTCAATTCTACCGATTTATGTGAAATGCGTGATGGCAGACTTATAACGATGAAATCCCGGCTACAGACAGCAGGGATTTCGGCAAGGGGTGATTGCAGAGATGGTCTATGCAGATTAGGGCGTAGGGGTTTCGGTGGGGGTGGGCGTATTGGTTAGGGTTGGTGGGACAGGGGTGTTGGTAAAGGTTGATGTCGGTGGAATGGGTGTGACGGAAGGTGTAAATGTGGATGTTGGGGGTACCGTAGTGGCGGAGGGTGTGAAAGTGAACGTGGGTGGCAAGAAAGGCGTGACGGTGTTGGTTGGGGTGACGGTTGGTGTGCCGGTTGGGCTAGGCGTTGGGCTGGGGGTGAAGGTGAGGGTCGCGGTCAAAATGCCTGGGGTGGGGCTAGGGCCGAAGGTGGGAAATTGTGTGGCGGTTGGAATGAAGATGACCAGTGTATTGGTTGCGGTCAGCGTTACAGTGGGTGTGGGGGTTGGCGTGGGTGGTTCGGGGCGGAACCATAGCAACATTCCCCCAAGGCAATAGCATGGAATAGTGGAAAGAATAATCGCAATCAGCGTTTGCCGGCGGCGCAGGGTGGTTTCATCGTTTGCAAACATGCGGCTATGATACTCGAAATAAGCGAGGCGGGCAAGAAAATTCTCTTTCGTGTTGCAAGGCAGAGTTCTGCGACTCTCTCAATGGCTATGCTCTGCAAATCACTTCTAGTTCTCTGGGGTATAGTTCAATGAGCAGTGTTTTACCATTCACGCACAGCGTTTCCCCATCTGCGTGGGCAGGGAAATCACCCTCTAGTGCAGTTACTTCTACGCGGCGGGCGCGCCGCATTTTGATTTCTGGTTGGCCTTCTTGCTTGCCCTGGATGAACAAGGGGATTAATTGAAAAATGCGCAGTTTTCCCGCTTTTTCGGCGATGCATAGGTCGAAGAGGCCATCATCTGGGTGGCTATTGGGCGCCATGCGGAAGCCGCCACCCATGCGGTAGCCGTTCATGATTGAAACCATGAGCGAATATTGTTCTATCGATTCTCCATCTAGGGTAATTCGTAGGCGCGGTGGTTTGTAATAGAAAAAAACCGTTTGAATGGCACCCACCAGGTAAGCCGGCAGCCCACGCAAAAAGCGTAGATTGAGGGCCGCAAAGCCCACGGCTGCATCAAAGCCGATGCCAATTCCGTTCCCGAAGTAGCGTCCTTGCGGATAGTTTCCACCTTGCACAAAGCCAATATCAATTTTTCGGCGTTTGTCTGCCAGTAAAACTTGCATGCTCTGCTCAAAATCTGCCGGGATGCCTAAGCCGCCGGCGAAATCATTGCCCGTGCCGATGGTAATCATGCCGAACGCTGCATGATTGAAGCCTGCTTTTCGGGCGCGCATCAGCCCGTTGAGTGCTTCATTGAGTGTTCCATCGCCGCTGGCACAGACGATTACATCATAGCCCTCGCGCGCGGCTTGCTCGGCCAGCTCGGCGGCATGCCAGGGACGCTCGGTACGTACTAGGTGATAGTTCACGCTGGCCTGGTGCAGGCGTTTTTCGATGGCTGGGATGGATTTGCCGCCTAAGCCACGTCCTGAAATAGGGTTGACAATGACGAAATACCGCATAGAACCTCCGTGAGAATGCCGAGTTTATCACAATACAACACTCATGTTAAACAAAAAGCACGGCAGGAGCCGTGCTTAGCGTATTTTGGGGCTTGGCCTTGCTGCGTTTTCTATGTGGCGGGTTTATTGCTTGGGTCAAATTCTGGAATGCGACGGTAGGTTGCTCGATTATTTAACGTGCGTGCCAACGCTTGCGCAATTTCATCCATCGAATAGGTATCTTCATGCTCCAGGATTTGCTTCATGAGTCGTAGGTGGTTTTCCAGTTCTTTCATTTGTTTTTGGAATTCTGATAGGTTCTTCCCGTTGGCTTCTTTTTGAAAATTCTCTTTGGCCTGATGCGCCTTTTCTAGTGCCAGCATGGCATTCTGGATGCGTTCTAGCATTAATTCCCAGTCTGTCATGTCAGCCTCCCGGAAGCGTGAACGCGCTTCCATGTTCAGAATAGCACGCTATCAGATGTTTTTCAAGCCTTGCGCATACTCTTCGGGGGTATCTAGGTCTTGCAGCACGGTTGCATCGCATTCTACATACTGAATTTCATCGGCATGGGCGCTCAGAAATGCGCGGGCTGTATTTGCTTCACTTAACTTGCTCCACAAATCGCGCCCTATTACCCAGGGGTGTCCGCGTCGTCGCTCGAAACTGGGGACAATCAGGCGCGCGCCGGATGTTTTCCAGGCAGAAACAATGTTTTGCGCAGCCTGTAGACTCAACTGGGGCTGGTCTCCAGGCGCGATAAGCGTAGCGTTAATGTGCGGGCCGAGCGCAGCCAGCCCAAGCCGAATGCTGCTCATCATTTCTCCTGTTTCATACTGCGGGTTGAAAATGGTTTGGATTGGCCATCGCTGGCCTAGACGTGCTGCTTCTGCTTCAACTGCTTGCCGTGCCGCGCCGGTTACGATGATCAATTCTTCTATTCCACTCGTAGCCAAGGTGGTGATTACCTGTTCTAAGACTGTTTTTTTGCCCCACGGCAAAAGCATTTTGGGCTGTCCCATACGCCGTGACATCCCTGCTGCCAGGATGATGGCTGCCAGCCTGCCGGATGCTTGGTGGTTCGAAGCATGCACCTGATGGTTTGTTTCCATGTTCTCAGCCTTTATTCTTCAACACCCCAGGCGAGCAATTTCCGATAGTCGTTTTCGTTATCTACGTCTAGCAGAAGGCTCTCATCATGCCAGGGTAGGTATTCCACCGGGAAATGCCGCATCACGGCTCGTCCGCCAGTATCTCCTTGTAACTTCAACAGTTCTGCAAAGGTCACGCGGTCGAACAAAACCGGGTTGGCGCGTCTATCCGCTACCAGGGGGGCAACAATGGGATACAACCCGGCGTCGTGCTTGCTCTTGAGTGCTTCTAGGACATGCACGGTGATTTGCGGTTGGTCTGCCAGCAAAAAGATGGCTGCTCCAATTTGGCCTGTTCTACCTTCAAGTTGCTCGTCGTTTAGCGCTTCCACCTGTTGAATGCCTGCTTGGAGCGATGTTGCCTGTCCGGCGCGCCAGTTTTCGTTGCGAACGATTGTAATGGGTAAATCACGCACTGCGGCCTCAACTGATTCTGCGTAGGCACCGCTGATGACTATCACCGGCCACAGACCTGCTTTCAGTGCCGTGTTTGCTATTCGGCGTACGAATGGCTCGCCCCGAAAATCCAGCAGTTGTTTGGGTTTGCCGTAGCGTGTTGCGGCGCCTGCTGCCAAAACAATGCCGGCAACTCTCTCATGAGCGGTATAGATTTGACCCCGTTGAATGCTGGCGATAATGACTGCCTGGAAGGTTTTGAGTAGCGTTGTTGCCATTTTGCCCGCGCGCGCTTGGCTTTCTGCCGTGTCGGCCTGATTGAAGAGGACAACCCGCCGTGCTTGATAGGGAATGTTTCTTAATCCGCCTTGCGGATGTGTCAGTACTTGCACAATGGCTGTTTCGTTTACTATTTCTCCTATCTGCAAGCCGCTCAGCGCGCCGAACAAATGCGGGCGGTGGATGAAATTTTCGTCGAGTGGTCGGTCTAATCCACGCAAGCCAGCGGTTACGACCACGTTTTCCACGAAGGGTGGAATTGCGGGTTCGTGTTCGGCCGGTGCCTTGAGTGGTCTTTGGCGAGAGCCATCTGCTTCGATGAAGAGAGGCACGTGATGGGTTTTGGCCCAGTGATATAACGCTTCTAATTGTGTTGGGGTTGGTGCGGTCAGCCGGGCAATGTCCTCGCGATGCGGCCCGGTGACGAGAGTCACGTGATTGGCTGACGTTGGTTCTACATCTGGCATTGGCTCGTCTGGATGCCAGATAAGATGTCGATCGGCCTGATGGGCTTGGCGTGCTGCCAGGTGTGTGGAGGTTGTGACTAGGGCGGGTGCGAGTTCACGCGCTGCCAGAAAAACGGCAGACGTTTTGCCTCCGCCCCCCACAAAGGCCACGCTTGCTGTTCTTGTCAATCGCAATGCGTGTGAAAGTTTCATTTCAGACTTTCTCGCTTTGAGCCTGACATCTCATGACTGCCTCTAGCACTCCGCCTGCAATTGCCAGCGCTTTGTCTGAAACCAAAAAGCAATACTCGCGGCGATCACGCGGGTCCAAGTCGCCGATTTTCAGTCCTGCTGTTACGTATAAGCCAGGTCGAATCAGCCCGCGCAAGACACCGCGAAAAGGTGCAGTAATCGCCTGACCGTTGACTTGGGCAATTGTTTGGCCTGGTTCTAGATGCTCTCCAATTTGCGCATGGCCGATGAGTAAGCCATCCTGTGGGGCGCGTAGCACGCGACGAGGGTCGCCCTCGGGCAGACCGCTGTTTGGGCTGGCTGGGCCGTTCCAGTACACCCGTCCTAGGGTGTGTCCACGCTGCGTTTCGATGACGGCATGGCAGTTTTTGCCGGCGATAAAGCCAGGGCCTAGGCCAATGATGATGGGGGAGGCCGTGGTGAGTGGGGGAGCGTCTTGCTTGAGCAGTCGGGCGTCAACGATAGCTGCAGGTTGTAGCCCAAATGCGTGCACACGCTGTAGGTCAGGGTCAACCAGGACAGGGATATTGCGCTGTGACAGGACGGTTTGAAACTCTTGATAAGTTTCTACGTGTTGTGCAGTCACGTCCTCCACTGTCCAAGTTCCTTCGTACACGGCTTCAGAAAATGCGACAGTCCGTCGCACCGCCAGCGGCTGGGGGAGCTCGGTGATGGCGATAGCAAATCCGGCGTGATAAAGTCGTAAAGCCACTCCGCTGGCCAGGTCACCGCCACCGCGAATCAGAATGAATGTGCGCATGGAGTGATTAAACCATATTTTGCCCTATCCCGTATTCTTCAAGCCGGCTGCAATGCCGTTGATGGTTAGAACGATGACTTGGCGGAGCGCTTCTGCTTCAGGCGATTCGCGGTCGGGCAAGGTGCGCAGGCGGCGCAAGGTTTCGACCTGAATGAAGTTCAACGGGTCAATGTAGGGGTTGCGTAAACGTACCGCGTTTTGTGTATAGGGTTCGGCATCGAGCAGGTTTTGGTGACCGCTAATAGATAGCACCGCGTCACGTGTGCGCTCGAACTCGGTGCGAATTTGGTTGAACAAAATTTTGGCCCGCTGTGGATTTGGGTCTAGCTCAGCATATAGGGCAGCGATGTCCATATCCGCCTTAATCAGTGAAATTTCGCTGTTGTCGAGCAGGGTGCGAAAGAAAGGCCATTCGGCGTACATTTCTCGTAAGAGTGGCAGGTCAGAACAGGCGGTTAAGCCTGTACCCAATCCGTACCATCCTGGCAGGTTGTAGCGGCTCTGCATCCAAGAAAATACCCAGGGGATGGCACGAATTTTTGTTACTTCGGCGGTGGTGGCACGGAAAGCGGGCCGCGAGCCGAGTTGTAAGCGCTTGATTTCATCAATTGGTGTTACGGCCTGCCAGAATTCTAAAAAGCCTGGCGTTTCGTACACCAGTTGCCTGTAGGTGCGGTATGCTGCAGAGGCCATTTGGTCTAGTGCGGCGCGCCAAGCAGGAGCAATGGTGGATGCCTTTTTTGCGTTTTGTGGCGCTGAAGCGAGCAGAACTGCGCTAGCAATCTGTTCTAGGTGTCGGTGTGCCAACGTCGGATTGGCATAGCGCGATGCAATCACTTCTCCCTGTTCGGTCACGCGAAAACGCCCGTTGATACTTCCCGCCGGTTGAGCGCGAATGGCGCGGTTAGCCGGGCCTCCACCCCGTGCTACGGTTCCACCGCGCCCATGAAAGATGGTCAAGCGCACGCCAAATTCTTGGGCTGTGCGTGTTACCGCTTCTTGTGCCTGATACAGCATCCAGTTTGCCATCAAGTATCCGCCGTCTTTATTGCTGTCAGAATAGCCAATCATCACCATTTGTTCGTTGCCACAAGCTGCTAGGTGTTTTTGGTAAATTTCTGATGTGAACAGTTCGGTCAGAATCTCTGAAGCACGCTGCAAGTCATCAACCGACTCAAAAAGAGGGCAGATGTGCAGGGTGTCTGTGTTGCCTGTCCAACGCGCGAGCAGCAAAACCGTCAGCACATCGGCAGCAGAATGTGTCATTGAAATCACAAATGGCCCAAACAGTTCTGCGCCATAGATGCGGCGTGCGCGTTCGATGAGTTGGAATACTGCCCACGTTTCGGCGGTTTCAGCTGTTACCCCTGGACGAGGGGCGAGTTCTGGCAAAGGTTCATTGAGCAGACGGGTGAGCAAGGCCAACCGTTTTTCAGCAGATAGATTCTCAAAGTTGGGACACAACCCCAATGCCCGTAAGACTTCGCCTAGCGCCTTGTTTAGGCGAGAAGATTCTTCGCGAATGTCAAGCCTGGCGGCGTGCAGGCCAAAGATTTCGACTTGACGGCGTAAGGTCAGCAGTTTATCTTCTGCGATGCGGTGCGGAATATGTGCGGCAATCACTTCTAATGGTTGTTGCAGCATTTCCAAGTTGACGCGTGCCGGGCGGGGATGCTGCCGCAGTAAATTCGATTTCATATCTTCGTGTGAAGCCTCTGCTAATTCCGCGGCGAGTAAAGTCATCGCCAGACGATATGGCTCGGCGGCATACCGCTCAGCGATGTAAGCCGCATGTTCGGGGAAGGGGCGGCGTGATTCGACCCATTGCACTAAGGCGGCGGGGGGAGGCAAGCGGTGAGAGCTCAAGCTTAAGCCGCGCGCTGCATCTTGTAGTGCGCGCCGGTAGATTTCAATGGCAAGGCCGCGGTGCAATCGCAATGTTTCTGCTGTGACTTCCCGGGTGACGTTGGGGTTGCCATCACGGTCACCACCCATCCATGACCCGAGTGTTAGCCAGGCACGGGGAGCGTGCAAGCCAGGATAATGCCGTGCCAAGGCTTGTTCTAAATCGGTGTAGATTTGCGGAATGGCTTCCCAGAACACGGATTCGACAAAGTATAGTCCCGTACGCACTTCGTCGGTCACGGCCAGCTTGGCAGTACGTTCCCGGTCAGTTAGCCACAAGGCGCTAATCTCGGCTTGCATGGCGTTTTTTAAGCTTTCTCGCTCTTGTGGCAACAGGTCATTGTGGTTGTATTTTTCCAGTAGGCTGGCAATTCGTTGCAGTTTAGAAAGCACAGTCCGGCGACGGGCTTCGGTGGGATGTGCCGTTAAGACGAGTTCAATCGAGAGAGTGTTGAGTAATGCCTGCATTTGTTCATGGGTCATCCCCTGTTCTTTCAGCAACAGGATGGCTTCTTCTATTGAGTCATGCACGGGGGCAGGGTAGCGCTCGGCTGCTTGTTGGCGCAGAACGTGTACGCGGAAATTCTCTTCTACCAAGTTGACCAAGTCGAAGTATGTGGCAAAGGCCGCAGCCACGGCGCGCAGTTCGGTGGGGGAAAGGGCGGAAACGATGGATTGTAACTGTCTTTCAGCGTCTTCATCTCCTACACGACGTGCTTTGGCCTGGGCGCGGATGCGCTCTTCTAGCTCAAAAATGGCCGGCGTTTCTAATTCTGCAATGACTTCGCCCAGCATTCCGCCGAGCAGGTGAATGGACTGCGAGAGTTCCATGCGGTTACCCCGAAGTAGCGTTAGGAATTTTTGCGTTTTCTTGCGCGTAATACGGTGATTTTGGTTGGATGGTTATAAGGCGCCGGGTCCACCGGTGGCGGCCGCAGACAGGTGTGTGGATAGCCTGTAAAATCTTCTGGTACGGGGAGAATGCTCTCGATGCTCAGGTAACCACTTCCGCACAGAGATTCAAACATGCCCATCAGGTCTTTGCCCGGCACAAATAAGGCGTTATTGACAACCACCAACCAGCCGCCATCGCTGACGAGGGGGCGGACTTTGTTGACCAGACGTTCGCTTTCTCCTTCTAGGTCTACACGTCCCCGCCCGGTGATGGAGAAAACGGGCGGGTCCAGAAAGACGCAGTCGAACGTTATTCCCTGGCGCTTGAAGCGACTGATAGCAGGGAAGAAGTCTTCGGCTAGAAAATCTTGTTTGTTGATGGGAAAGCCATTGAGGGTATATGAAGTTTTGGCAACGTTGAGAAATTCTCGGTTTTTATCTACTTGCACTACGCGTGTTGCGCCGCCGGCGCAGGCTGCTACCCCTAAACTGCCGGTATAGGCAAAGGTATTCAGTACGGTTTTTCCACTTAAGTTCTGAATGGCCCACTGCCGTAAATTGCGCGTATCTAAATATAGGCTTGCATCTTGATTCATGGTTAAGTTTATGCTGTATCGAACGCCGTGTTCGATAATGCGGGTGTCGGCTTTTTCTCCAAAGACCAGCACGCCGCGTTTTTCATCTGGTGTTCCGCTGCGTGTTTTGACGAGGATTGCTCGTATCCAGGGGAGTTCGGTGCGGATGCTCTCGATGGCCGTACGCACTGCTGCTGCTCCCTCGAAGGGACGATCGGCGTAGTTGTATACGACAGCGGTTGTGGCGTAAATATCTATCACCAGGTTCGGTTCGCCTTCATAAAATCCATTGAACAAGCGAAAGGCGTTCTGGTGTTTGGTGTCAAATAATTCTGTTCGGGCCTGAAATGCGTTACAAAGAAGATGATGTATCTGCACGAAATGATTAAACCACAGGATGATGGAAACGATGCGGAAAAAGAGAAAATTTTTAGAAAGCAAAGCGAAAACGTCGGGTGTATATGCAAGGTGATTGAAAGGATGTGGAAAAAAGAAAGTTTGGTTCTTTTCTACCGTACCCAAATCGCTTGCCCGCCTGCTGTATTTATGATAAAATCACGCCCGCGAAGTTCGGGGCGTGGCTCAGCCCGGTAGAGCGCACGGTTCGGGTCCGTGAGGTCCGCGGTTCAAATCCGCGCGCCCCGACAGGAGCAAGAAGTTTGGCACCGCCCAACCCGAGGGCGGTGTTTTGTTTGTCCTCGTTTCTCCCATCGAGGG
>QEXW01000048.1 GCA_003130845.1 Anaerolineae bacterium | reverse complement strand
GCATGAAAGCCTCCTGACAGAGTTTTGTTTCGCAACTACACTCTATTCAGAAGGCTTTCACTTTTCAAGACCCAAAACGAAAAGGCCAAAGTCGAGGTTGTTCTATTCTTCAATACAAATTTCTATCGTTTTTTCTGGCCAGCCTTGTTTGGCAACATTATTTAGAATTTCGGCAATGGGTGGTGGGAAGAGATTGATTTGACTGACCTGGCGCAATGGCACCCAAACCGGGGTATACGTGCCGCGTTCTGGTGGATATTTGCCTGTCATTTCTGGGCCGGCGCCGGTGCCAAAATGTCCGCCTGTGGCGCGCGCTAAGAAGTAATATTGCTCGCGACCATGAAAGATGATTTTTGCCAGCAGACGCTCGATAGCGATGGTCAACCCTAGTTCTTCGCGGCTTTCGCGGATGGCTGTTTGTTCAGGGGTTTCGCCCGGCTCCATTCCTCCGCCTGGTAACACGTAATACTCTTGCCCATCCCGCGTGCGCTTGATGAGAGCGATATGTTGTTTGCGGATGATGATGGCGCGCGCGCGAAACATGGGCGCCTTGCTTATAGTTTGTATCCAATCATGCGCAGAAAGTTCTTACGCCAGTTCTTGCCTTCTTCGTCCTCTACACCTTTGGGTGAGTGGCCGTCTATGACGCCTAAGATGCCACGTCCTTGTTCGGTTTCGGCCACCAAGACTTGCGTAGGATTGGCGGTTGCACAGAAAATCCGCGCCACTTCGGGGACGTTCTTGATAGAATTCAAGACGTTGATGGGGTAGAAGCCTTCGCCAAGGAACACAATGAATGAGTGGCCGGCGCCAATCGCTAAGGCATTTTTGGTTGCTAATTCAAGCAGGGCTTCGTCATTACCGCTGGTGCGCACTAGGCATTTTCCACTCGCTTCGCAAAAGGCCACGCCGAACTTGATGCCCGGCACGGCATTGACAAGGGCCTCGTGAATATCTTCAACGGTTTTGATGAAGTGTGATTGTCCCAAAATGAAATTGATGGCTTCGGGTTTTTCGATTTGGACGAGTTGGATTTCCATGCAGACCTCCGATGGAATCAGGCGTTTGACCTGTTTGCCAGCGCATTTTCTTAAGTCAAGTGCGCTGGGTGAGATTATACCCGAATCTATTTTGTTTCTGACCTTGACTCTGTCCACACACCATGATAAACTATCGCCCGCTCAATTCGTAGAGCAATTGGTCCCGTGGTGTAGCGGTTAACATGCGGCCCTGTCAAGGCCGAGATCGCGGGTTCGAATCCCGTCGGGGCCGCTGAATGTGGCGAAAAAGCTGGTTTTTGAAGAATATGATTCTTCGGAAACCGGCCTTTTTGTTTGTAAGGTTATGCCTAGCGTGGCACAAATAAGATTGATTTTTGCTGCCCAGGCAAATATCAAAAGGTGACGCATCAACGCCAAGTTGTGCGTCACCTTTTTGAATCACATCGTTGCGGATGGTGGAACTGTTTTATCGTTGGTACAAATAGTTCAGCTCGCGGATGCGCCATTTTAGGTCGTCGGTTAGGCAGTGAGGGGGCATGCGCCAGGCCCAGTAGCCGCCCACTTTGCCCGGATAGTTCATGCGCGCTTCGCTGCCCAGGTTGAGAAAGTCTTGTAGCGGCGCTAACGCAAAGACGGCGACCGAGGCCCAGGCCGAGCGGATTAGGTCCCAGGCGAAGTCGTTGCCGCTGATGTTGAGGTAGCGGCGGGCAAATTCGATTTCGTGTTGTGGCGCGGTGCGATACCAGCCCCAGGCGGTGTCGTTATCGTGTGTGCCGGTGTATACCACGCAATTGCGCGGATAGTGGTGCGGCAAGAAGGGGTTATCGGGGCCAGAAAAGCCAAATTGGTAAATTTTCATACCTGGCAAGCCAAGCGTATCGCGCAGTTCAATCACATCGGGGGTGATTTCGCCCAAGTCTTCGGCGATGATGGGCAAATCCCCTAGGGCTTGTCGGATAGCCTGGAACAGGTCGAGACCAGGCCCTGGCACCCAGCGGCCTGTTTCGGCAGTGAGGGCATCGCCGGGGATTTCCCAATACCCTGCAAAGCCGCGGAAATGGTCAATGCGGACGATGTCGACCAGGCTGAGGGTGGCACGAATGCGTTCAATCCACCAGCGGTAGCCGTTTTCCTTATGCACATCCCAGCGGTAGAGCGGGTTGCCCCATAATTGACCGGTGGGGGAGAAGTAATCAGGTGGCACGCCCGCGACGACGGTGGGTTTGCCGGTTTCATCTAAGTAGAACAGGTCGGGGTGTGACCAAGCATCGGCGGAGTCCATCGCAACGAAGATGGGAATGTCGCCGATGATTTGAATGCCCTTGCTGTGAACGTAACTGCGCAAGGCGTTCCATTGGCGGAAGAAGAGAAACTGCCGGAATTGTTGGCGGCGAATGGCGTCGGCGTGTTTTTCGCGGGCTTGGGTGAGGGCTTTTCGGTCACGCCGGCGTAAAGGTTCGGGCCATTCATTCCAGGCTACGCCGCCATTGGCGTCTTTGAGGGCCATGAATAGGGCAAAGTCTGTGAGCCAGGCATCGTTTTCCGCACAGAAGGCTTCAAATTCGCTTCGCAAGGGGGTATCGGGAATGGACTCAAAGCGCCGATAGGCCTTATCGAGCAGGGCTGGTTTCCAGCGGAAAATCAGGCCGAAATCTACCTGGTTTTCCGGCCAGGCGGGCATATCCGCAAAGTCTTCCTCGGTCAGCAGGCCGTCGTTTTTCAGAAAGTCGGGGCTGACCAGGTAGGGATTGCCTGCAAAGGCTGAAAAGCACTGGTAGGGCGAATCACCATACCCGGTGGGACCCAGCGGAAGCACTTGCCACAGTTTGCAACCGGTTTCAGAGAGGTAGTCAATGAAGCGGTAAGCGGCAGGCCCCAGGTCGCCAATGCCGTATGGCCCCGGAAAACTGGTGGGGTGAAGGAGGATGCCAGAAGAGCGGTGAAAAGTCATGGTACCTCGTGTAGAAGATGGTGACTATAAAGACTGGTATAAATCTGCGTATTGTCGGGCTGATTTTTCCCAGGAGAAATCTTCGGCCATGGCAGCGCGTTGCATGGCTTGCCACGTTTCACGGTTACGATAGGCATGGATGGCGCGGCGGATGGCGGCGGCCATGACCGAAGGGGATGGTTCGGTGAATAGAAAGCCGGTGCGCCCATCGGCAATTGTATCGCGCAGGCCGCCCGTAGCACGCGCGAGCGGAATTGCGCCATAGCGCATGGCAATCATTTGTGCTAGGCCACAAGGTTCGTAGCGAGAAGGCATGAGCAGGATATCGGCGCCGCCATAAATTTGGCGCGAGAGACGGGCATCAAACCGGATGACTGCGGCCACACGATGATGGAAGTGTGCTTCGAGCAGGCGGGCGGCTTCTTCGAGCGTGGCATTGCCGGTGCCGAGCAGAATGGCCTGCCAGGGTTGTGCTGTGACCATGCGCAAGGCGTTCAGGGCAATATCTACCCCTTTCTGAAAGTCGAAGCGGGTCACCATGGCCAGCAGCGGGGCGTCGGGCAGTTCGGTCAGGCCAAACTGTGCTTGCAGGTTGGCTTTGTTGCGGGCGCGCTCTTCGAGCCGGGTGACGTCGAAGTTGGCTTCCAGCGCGCTGTCTTTCGCAGGGTTCCACAGGGAGTAGTCAATCCCGTTGACAATGCCGGTGATTTTTTCGCTGTGCGCTTGTAGGTAAGTCTCTAACCCATAGCCGTATTCAGGGGTTTGAATTTCTTCGGCATACGATGGAGAGACAGCCACAATGGCATCGGCCGCCCATAAGGCTTGTCCCATCGGTTGGCGGCGTGCCCACTCTGGCAAGAGCGGTTCTTCGACCGGCGGCAAGCCATAGGCCAAGAGCGCGTTTTCGGCTTCGGCGCCCATATAGCCCAGGTTGTGTACCGAAAAAACGGTTTTTACTCCTTGCCAGAAGGGGTCATTTTGCATGCGGCGGACGGCATAGACCGCCGGTGCCGTGTGCCAATCGTTGGCATGAACGACATCAGGTCGCCATTCCAGGCGGCGCGCCATTTCCAGCGCGGCCATCGAGAAGAAGACGTATTTCTCACCATCCGCTTTGGGATTGGGGTCGTACACTTTAAGCGAGCCAGTGACCGGCGCACCTGAAATCAGGTATACAGGCAGGCCCTTAACATCAGTGCAAAAGACCTGCGCCGGCACTTCGCGCCCATAATGGGGGATGGTAAAAACGGTTTCACGCACCAGGGTCAGGCCTTCGGCGCGGATGGAAGGGTGAAAGGGGATAACGAGGCGGACATCGAGGTCTTGTCCTAGCGATTGCAAAGCATACGGCAGAGACCCGGCCACGTCTCCCAGGCCGCCCACTTTTACGAAGGGGTCGGCTTCAGAGGCCAGGAAGAGAATCCGTAAGGGTTTCATGAAGAAATATTGTACAACAGTTTTGATGAAATGTTTGTGAAAAGTGGAAATTTACACAAACTGAACAAAAATTTGCCCAAGCAGGCGAATGAAGTTTGTTCACTCACCTGCTTTTTGTTCTTGGTGTTGCTAGGACTATCGTCCCAAGATAATCCGCTCGTTTTCGTAAAACTTAATCGCCCCCCAGGTGATGATGACCGAGACGACCAGCGTGACGAGGGTCGAGATGATGACGTTGTTCATCAGGATTGGCTCGGAGCGCAGGAATTGGTTGATGAGAATCTGCTGGCCGAAGGTGGGAATGAGCATGGTCCACAGTTCCGCTTTGACCGGCAGGAAGGCCAGGGCAATGCCCGGCAGGGCCGGAATCAGGCCGACAAAGGGCAGGTAGGTGCCGGCTTCTTTGGTCGTTTTGGTAAAAGAAGCAATCAGGGTTTGGATGGCGCAGGCCAGCAGGACAATTGGCAGGCAGACCAGGAAGATGGCTGTCAGCGCGCCGGCGTCCATCTCGATTTGCATGCCCAATAGTTCTTCCACCGGCAGCACATTGAAAATTGCCGCGAACCCGGCCAGGGTAATCACCAGGTTGAGGGCCGCAAAGGGGATGGCTGCCAGCATTTTACCCACCGCAAACCAGCCGCGCGGCAGGGGGTTGATGAGCAGCGGTTCGAGCGAGCCGCGTTCACGCTCCCCGGCGGTGGCGTCGGTGATGACCGGCGCCGCGCCGTTGAAGATGGCAAAGATGATGAAATACGGCAACATCGAGATAAAAATCAGGGCCTGGCTCTGCGGCGTGGCTGTATCGCGCTCCTCGATTTGCACGGCCCGCAGCACTTGCGGGCTGATTCCGCGCAAGGTGAGACGCAGCGCGCCCAAATATTCATTGTACGATTCCAGCAGGCGGCTTGCCTGGCGGATGTCGCCGAGCGCTGATTGGCGCGTGCTATCGAACACTAGCTGCACGCGGGCCGATTTCCCGGCGGCGAAGTCTTCGCCGTATTCGGGCGGGATGACCAGGGCGACGTTGATTTCTCCGGCCCGCACCGCTGCTTCAGGGTCGGCCGGCGCGGTTTCGATGATGACATCCTGCTGTTGCAGAAAAGAGATGAGGCTGGGAGCGTTTTCCGCGCCCAACACGGGCAGGCGCAGCGATTCTTTGGCGCTCTCGCGAAAGGTGCTGCCGACCATCATAATCACCGCGCCCATAATCAGCGGGCCAAACAAAGCCCAAAAGACGCCGGTTGTCCAACTGCGGTAATCGCGCAGGTTGTCGAGCATTTCTTTGTGAAAAATGACCCAAATCCTGTTCATCGTTCCAATCCTTCTGCCGAGCCAATGGCGGCCACAAACGCGTCTTCCAGGTTCTCCTGCCCGGTCTGGCGGCGCAGGTCCTCGGGCGTGCCGCTGGCCGTCACCTGACCATGTGAAATGATGATAATCTGGTCGCACAGCGCGGCCACTTCTTGCATGATGTGGCTGGTGAACAGGACGCACTTACCGTCCTCGCGCAGGCGCTGGATGAACTGACGCATGGCGCGGGTACTCATCACGTCCAGTCCGTTGGTCGGCTCATCGAGCAGGATGTTTTGCGGGTTATGCACCAGGGCGCGGGCAATGGCTACCTTGAGTTTTTCGCCAGTGGAGAAGCCCTCAGTGGGGCGGTCGGCAATCTCCTGCATATCGAGCATTGTCAGCAGGGAATCAATTTGCTTTTCGAGCGCCTCGCCGCCCAGGCCGTGCAGGCGGCCATAATAGCGGATGTTCTCGCGGCTGGTCAGGCGCGGATATAGGCCGCGCGCATCGGCCAACACGCCAATTCGGCGCTGGACTTCGAGCGGGGTTTTGCGCACATCGAAGCCATCCACCTGCGCCGAGCCGCTATCGGGCTTGAGCAGGGTGTAGAGCATGCGCAGGGTGGTGCTTTTGCCGGCGCCGTTGGGGCCGAGCAGGCCGGTAATCTGTCCATCCAACGCGGAAAACGAGACGTTTTGCACGGCCTTGACTTTGCCGAAAGATTTGGAGAGGGAGTGAACTTGTATCATGGCTTTTCTTTCTCACGGGCGCGGGCCGTTGAAGTCAATGAAAAACGGCGGTGGCTGCACGCCGGCAACGCAGGCGGTATCCAGCCCCGTCAGCGAACCGGCTTGGAGGAAATCACGCAGGAGGTTGGCGGCACAGCGGCTGGATAGGTTGCCATGTCCCATGCCGGGGAAGATGATGTGAAGGTGGTTGCTGAGACTGTGCGCCGCTTCCTCGGCGTGATACGGCGGGGTGATGGGGTCCGCTTCGCCGGAGAGAATCAGGACCGGAACGTCGGATTGCACCGGGGCGCGAAACGCAGCGGATACTTCGCCCTTTGGCCATTCGGCGCACACGGCGGCGAAATCCATCGTCCGGTCGCTGAACACGCTATCGGCGCTGCGACGGGCGGCTTCGGCAGGGTCAATCAGCGGGGCGTCTTCGGTGCAGGTCACGGCGTAGAACATGCCATCGTACAGTCCGGCATCGAGCATAAAGGCCGTGGAAATGAGCGGAATGTAATTTCCTTCGGCGTAGGCGGCATGGATGGCAACCGGCAGAGTAGCGGTGAGGTCGGGGACGTAGAGGGTGTTGAAGACCATGTTGGTCACCAGGCGCGGCGTGACGGTCAGGTCGAGTGGGCGGTGGGTGAGCGGGTGCGGGATGGTGATTTCTGCCGGAGATTGCTCCAGCCGCGCCAGCACTTCGGCAAACTCCTGTTCCAGGTTGGGGAAGGTCTCGCTGCAAGCCGGGTCGGCCTGGCAGCGGGCGAAGAAGGCCTCGAGCGCGGCCTGCCCGTCGGCGGCGGCATCCAGGAACATCACGAAGTCCGCTTCTACAACGGCATCCAGCGTCAGGGTGCGTACCCGCTCCGGGAACATTCGCAGGTAAGTGAGCGCGGCGCGCGTGCCATAAGACGCGCCGTACAGGTTGATTTTTTCGTAGCCAAGCGCGGCGCGGACTTCGTCCAGGTCGGTCATGGCGATTTCGGTGGTGTAGAAGCGCGGGTCGGCCTCTAGCCGCTGCGGGCAGGTTTTCAATTGCTCGAGGGCCTGCTCATCGGTCAGGGTCTGGTCTTCCAGGTTCAGGCAGCGCAGGGGATTGGATTTGCCCGTGCCGCGCTGGTCCACCAAGACGATGTCGCGGCTTTCGTGAATGTCGTACAAGAGCGGTAAGATGGCCGGGAAAGTCTCGATGGCCGATTGGCCGGGCCCACCCGCCAGCAGGAAGAGTGGGTCGGGGGCCGGGTTGCGCTTGATGGCCGGGATGACGGCGATGTTTAGGGCGATTTGCCGTCCGCCGGGGTTGGCGCGGTCTTCGGGAACGGTCAACACGCCGCAGCGGGCATCGGTCTGCGTGCCGCGCGGCGAGACCAGGGCG
>QEXW01000047.1 GCA_003130845.1 Anaerolineae bacterium | reverse complement strand
GACGACCATCCGATTGAGTGGCCGGCGCATGGTGATTGGTGCTGTGCAGGCGGAACATGCCGATTTGAACAGCGCGCTTGTTGGCGGTGTTCGCAGCCAGTCGGTGGCTGTGAACGGAAAAACCGCTCTGATGCTTGCCAATACGATTCATGCCCCTCAAACCAATGCAATCCTTGTGGCAGGCGCGCACATTGAGGCAGAAAATGTTCGCGCGGGGCTGTTGATTGGGCGCCATGTCAATGGCAATGTACACACTTTGCTCGATACACGCGGTGCAATCCTGGTGGGCGCCATCACCGGTCTGCTGGCCGGACTGATTCTACTGGCCGGAAAGTGGTTGTTCGGGCATAAAAATAGTTAATATGTGCGGCCATTCGGTCGCCATACATCATTCGCATAGGGCGAGGGTAACTCTGTGTGTGGAAAGGTGCAGGGTGAGAGGCGCCCGAGGAGAAAATATGGAAAAAGTTATCTTAAAAGCCACCAAACGTACTGTTACTGGTAAGCAGGTCAAGCAATTGCGGCGTAAAGGCCTGTTGCCGGGCATTATCTACGGTCATAATATGGAACCGACCCCTATCGCGCTCGATGCACATGATGCGGGCTTGGTTCTGCCCAAACTCACCTCTTCCAGCATTGTGACGATTGACCTGGAAGGCAAGCAGATGGCGGCTCTGGTGCGCGAAAAGCAACGAAACTTCATCAAAAACTTCTTCACGCATGTTGATTTTCAGGCCGTTTCCTTGACGGAGGCCATTCGTACCTACGTTAGCCTGCATTTCTTTGGCACTGCGCCGGCCGTCAAAGATTTTCAGGCTATTCTGGTGACCAACCTGAACGAAATCGAAGTCGAAGCCCTGCCGACCGACTTGCCAGAACGCATTGAAGTTGACCTGAGCAAATTGGCGGCCATCGGCGATGCGATTTACGTCAAAGACCTGGTCGTCCCGGCGGGCGTTGAAGTGCTGACTGACGGTGACGAAGTTGTGGTTGTGGCCACAGGTGCGACGGAAGAAGTTGAGGAAACCGAAGTGGTTGAAGGCATTGAACCTGAGTTGAGCGTGGAACGCGGTAAAAAAGAGGAAGAGTAGCCCCGCTTGGAGCACCCCCGAACACCGGCAGAAGACCGCTGCCGGTGTTCTTTTTATGTCTTTTTTCCTGTTACTGGTTGCTTTTTGTCATTTCAATCATTATCTAACATCTCGCGGCGGTATAATTCGGTGTGATGAATTCTACTTCTTCTGACTTGACGTACGAAGTCCGCAAGCGGAACTTTCGTAACGTGCAAATTGATGCAATTGGCGTGGCGCTTTCGACGGCTGCTGCGCCATTTTTGCCGGTTTTTCTGACTCGCATGGGGGCGACGAATCTACAAGTCGGCCTGCTGACGGCCATGCCGGGCGTGACCGGCCTGGTGTTGGCGTTGGTGATTGGCCGCTTTTTACAAACGCGCCGCAACATTGTCCCCTGGTTTAGTGGTTCACGGCTGATGGTGCTTTCGAGCTATGCGTTAACCGGATTGGCCTCGATATTTTTGCCTCGCGAATTCTTGGTCAATTCGGTGTTGGGTATTTGGGCATTGGCTACCATTCCACAGACCTCGCTGGCGGTATGCTTTAGCGTGGTGATGAATGCCGTTGCCGGCCCTGAAGGGCGTTACGCTTTGCTAAGTCGTCGCTGGACCATTTTTGGTCTGACAAACACCATCGTCACCTTCTTGGCAACACAAATGTTAGACCGCGTGCCTTTCCCGCTCAATTATGAGATTTTGTTCATTGCCCTATCGGTTGGCGGCCTGATTAGTTACTACTTCTCCAGTCGAATCACCTTGCCAGACCAAACACCGCCTCTGTTAGCCAAGAGCCAATCTCTAACCGGAACGATTCAAAATTACTTGCGCTTATTGCGTCAGAATCCGGCTTTTGTTTCTTTTTCTTTGAAGCGTTTTGTCTATCTTTCGGCCATTTCGCTGGCTGCGCCAATTTTTCCCCTCTTTTTTGTGCGCCAGGTCCATGCAACGGATGCAGAAATTGGCACAATCAACATGGCGGCGAGCGCGGTGACGATGGTTGGATATTCTGCCTGGACCTGGATTTCACGCCGGCGCGGTGGACGGTTTGTGTTGCTATCTACGACCTTTGGGTTGATGCTCTACCCGCTGGCTTCGGCACTGACGCCCCAAGTTGGGTGGATTATCGTTTACGCTGGGGTGGCCGGCTTCTTTCAGGCGGGGATTGATTTGGTGTTCTTTGATGAACTGATGAAAACTGTTCCGCCGGAATACAGTGCCACCTTCGTTTCTCTGGCGCAAAGTTTGCAATATCTTTCGGCTATGCTGGCGCCGCTGGCCGGCACTTGGCTTGCAGACCACATTGGCCTCAGCACAGCGCTACTGCTGAGTGCTGGGTTGCGTTTTTTGGGCTTTCTGCTTTTTTTGCGGCCCGATTCACCCGTTTAATCTTTGCGGGGCAACCAAGCACAAAACGCACCCCTATCCACAGGTCTTATTCTGCTGCCTATCATTTGTATTTGTATGGGAGGTTCAGGCTGTTACCATTTTGAATAAAATAGATGTACAATTGTTTCACAATTCACACCGGAGGTATCTCTCATGCCAGCCAGGTTCGATGGCGTTATTGAAGCAGTTCGTTATGCATCTGATGGAAAAATCGAGTGTGTCCGTGCTTATGAACGCCGTGGTGCCGCATTTTCTGACCATGTCTTAATTGGACGTGATGCCCTGCTGGAACGATTGAAACAGGGCAAGAAATTTGTGACCGGAAAACGTAAACTAAATCTGGGTGGGATGTTCGATATTGAAGCCCCGGTTGTGCTATCAGGAGATGTGATTAGCACCCGCCCAGGCGTAGAGCATGATTTTCTAGAAAATGTGCCCATTTTCTAGCCGCAGGAGAACAGGCTGCAGCGGAGACCGGCTATGAAACATATTGATAAAACTCCCTATCGTTCCGAAAGCGGTGAAATCAACATCATCAACCGCGTGCAAGGCATGTTGAAATATGGCATGACGTGGTACGACCGCGTGAAGGCTCAGGATGCGGTTGCTGCTACCCTGGGAAGACAACTGGGGGGCCAATTTGTCTTGTTGCAAAACATCGTTTTGCCCGGCACCGAAATTGACCTGCCGCTTGTTCTGATTGGCCCGCCCGGCGTTTATCTCATTAACGCGCTGCATGAACGAGGCGTTTACCTGGCGCGTGATGACGAATGGGGAACGTTATCGGGCGAGATGTTTGTGCCAGCGCGCATCAATCAAGTCAAGCGTGCGACCACCATGGCCAAGGTCTTACAGGTGTATCTGGATCGCATGGGGTATAAGGGCTTTCTGGTTGAACCGGTCTTGATGTCGCCAGAACCTGGCTTGCACATTGACTCCACGCGCCCGGCTGTGCGGGTTGTGATGAGCGACGCGATTGACCGTTTTGCGCTTTCCTTGCTGCAGGCACGCGCAATCTTTGATGTGAACACGGTCATGGATTTGGAGCATGTCTTGCTCACCGGCAAAAGCCGGCAGGCTGCCATGGCCGAAGAGCAGAAAGCAGGTGCTACCGCAGTTTCGGTACCTGGCTCGGCCGTTTTCCTGCCGGAAGAGGGGGGCGATGGCACGTTGGAATTTGCTTTTACCGAGGAAGCCGAAACCCCGCCCGCCTCGTTGGAGAGAGAGGGCCTGTCTGTCTCCCAGGACATCCCGCCTGAGTCTGCTCGCCCCAAGAAAGCCAAAAAGGCCAAACGCAAGAAAATTATGGGGTTGACCCCGGTTCAATTGGGAATTGTGATTTTTCTCTTGCTTTGTTGGTTGTGTGTTTTGCTGGTTTTCGCCGGTTGGTATTTCTACTCCATTGGTTGGATACAATTTGCATGACCAACCCTTTTTTGAGCATCATCATTCCCGCCCGCAATGAAGAGCGTCGCTTGCCGCAGACCCTGGAGCAAGTGATTGGTTTTTCTCAAACAAGTGGGATTTCTTCTGAAATTATTGTAGTCGTCAACGCCAGCACCGACCGTTCTCTGGAAGTGGCCTCTGCCTTTGCAGAGCGTTACCCGAATGTGCGTGTTCTTCCTGAAGATTTGCCCGGCAAAGGACGTGCCGTCAAAAAAGGGATGTTGGCTGCGCAGGGTGAATATCGCTTCTTTGCGGATGCCGACCTTTCCATGCCTATAGAGGAAGTGCGCCGCTTTATTCCACCTGTAGTGGATGTGCCAATTGCGATTGCATCGCGCGAAGCGCCCGGCGCCGTGCGTTACAACGAACCGGCATATCGCCATTTCACCGGTCGCGTTTTCAATACGCTCATTCGCGCTCTTGTGTTGCCCTCGCTGAGCGATACGCAATGTGGCTTCAAAATGTTTCGGGCAGATGTTGCTCACGATTTGTTTTCCCGCCAGACTCTGATGGGGTGGTCCTTCGATGTCGAATTGCTTTACATCGCTACCCGTCGCGGCGTTCCCATTTTGGAAATTCCCATCCCTTGGTACTTTAACCCAGATTCCAAAGTCAGTGTCCTGCGCGATTCGTGGCGCATGTTCACCGATTTGCTTGTCATTCGCCGCAATGGGCAGCTAGGACTGTATGATTGAGCAAAAGCGCTTGCCCAGCGACTCTCCAGCGTTAGGATTGGAGCAGGGGTTGTGGCAGAGTGGAAAGACCTATGTGGCCGGAGTGGATGAAGCCGGGCGTGGTGCGTTGGCAGGACCTGTGATAGCAGGGGTGGTCATCTTGCCGAACGTGCCAGGCCTAAAGCGGGCACTGCAGGGCGTGCGCGACTCGAAACAAATGACCTCGCGCCAGCGGGCGATATGGGCCGAGAAAATTAAAGAAATTGCTTTGGCCTGGGCAGTGGGTGCGGCCTCTGCCGAGGAGATTGATGCCTTGGGCATTTTGCCCGCTACGCGATTGGCAGTTACCCGGGCTATTCAGGAACTGTCCTTGCAGCCTGATTTTCTCCTGATGGATTATCTGCCTTGGCCGGGGTTGCAAATTCCACATCGCATGATGCCAAAAGGCGAAACGCAATCGTTAAGTATTGCTTGCGCTTCGGTGTTGGCGAAAACAAGCCGTGACACGCTGATGCAGCAACTTGATTTCGAGTACCCTGGCTATGGGTTGGCGCAACACAAAGGGTATGGCACGCAGCGCCATCGGGCTGCGCTGTGTGCTTTAGGATATTCCCCTATTCATCGCCGGACCTTTTCGTTCCAAGAGCAAGCGCGCCAGATTACGCTATTTGAATAACTATTTTTAGGCTTCAACTTGGCGCTGCGTTTTGATTTTGCCTCGGGCGCGCATCCAATTCAGTACTGTGGGCATAATGCGCGTGTATAGGGTGTACCACAAGGGGTTAGGGATGTAATCCCATGCGCCCATGGTCTGTACCACCTGCCCTCCTAGCCCTTCTTTGAAGCGGAATACGCCCCATAAGGGGTCACTTTCCGAAAACACGTCCGGCGCCCCCCATAGGTCATACACCTGGCATCCATGCGCTTTAGCCCATTGCATAGCGTGCCATTGGAGCAGGTAATTGGGCATTTTTTCGCGGTGTGCTTCACGGCTCATTCCGTAAACGTAATATGCGCGCCCCGCGAACGCAAAGAGGAACACCGCCGCTACCGCTTCCCCTTCTACTTCGGCAATCAATGGCTCGGCCAAAGGGATTTCAGGGCTTAAGTGTGCATTCGGGGGTTGGAACATTTTCCAAACGGTCTGGTAATAGCCTTCGTCTCGTATCACGAACCCATCACGCACAGACGTTTCGGCATACATTTTGTAAAGCATTGGCCAATCGGCAGGTGTGCCAAGGCGCACATTAACGCCTTTTTTGGCGGCCAGGCGCAGGTTGTAGCGCGTCTTTTGTTTCATACGCGCCAGCATTTCCTCTTCCGAAAGGCTCACATCGAGCAATACTGTGTTTCGGAATTGAATTTGTTCTGCCGAAAATTGCCAGCCGCGTTGCCGAAACTCGGTGAGAACGGATTCTCCGCCAGGATTGGGAGTTTCGTTCTCTGTACCTGGTAAGCCACTTGCCAGAACAACGTCGGGGTCGAGTTTCATGAAAAT
The DNA here is from genome assembly GCA_003130845.1 of Anaerolineae bacterium. Taxonomy (GTDB): domain Bacteria; phylum Chloroflexota; class Anaerolineae; order Anaerolineales; family Villigracilaceae; genus UBA5195. The sequence goes on along the minus strand of QEXW01000047.1, from coordinate 727 downwards.
GCCGCCCTGCTGTCGGGCAAATCGCTCCAGGTCATGCAACACTCGTTTGCGCAACGGGGCATTTTCCCAATCTAGGTTGGGTCCTTTGGGGCAGTACAAAAGCGACAGGCGGGCCGCCATTCCGCCCGAAATTACGCTTTTCTTTAAGACCAGTGCTGCGGCTTGAATTTTCTGCTCATCACGCCATGCTTCGTGATGTTCCGGCGATGGGTTGCTGAGCACCCTGCATTGTGCATCGTCCCAGAGCAGGTAGATTGGCTGCCAACCATACCTAGCCTTCACTTGTGCCCACTGCCAGGTTTGCAAAAAATGTGGAGTGGGCAGGCGGGCGATGAGTTTGTTCCAAAAAGCGGCGAATTTCATAGACCCATGATTATACCCCGCAGGATGCAGTCGCCTGGTGTTAAGAACTCAAGTTACAACCTTTGGTTCTTGAATCGCTTTCCAATGGGTTTTGATAATCCAACGACGATAAGACGCCGAGATGCTTGCGCTTTTTCTTTGTGTCTCTGTGACTCTGCGTTAAGGCCTGTGCCAATGTTGCAAGGTGGCAACTTGGGTGAATGATGAGTAATCTGGAACTTTTTGGGCATGGTGATTGTTGTGTGATTGTATAACAATAAAATTACCAGCAGGTCAGAGACTTGCCTATTTCAATTCCTCCTGGAGGCACAATGTATAAAATCTTTTCTGTTTTGCTGTTCCTCGTTTTGGCTGCTTTGGCCTG
>QEXW01000046.1 GCA_003130845.1 Anaerolineae bacterium | reverse complement strand
GGGTGGGAGATTCGGTTGCGGTGGGCTGAGGTTGGGGCATGGATTGGGCCGGGGGAAGGCACGCAATCAATAAGGTCTGCACCGTCAGAAACAAGGCGAGCAGGGGGATAGGTTTCATAGCTAGGTTGTGGTCGTCTTGGGTTAACCCAAATAGTCGCGTAAGTGACGGCTACGGGTGGGGTGACGCAGTTTGCGCAGGGCTTTGGCTTCGATTTGGCGGATGCGCTCACGGGTGACGTTGAAATAGCGGCTGACTTCTTCGAGGGTGTGGTCTTTGCCGTCTATTAAACCAAAACGCAGTTCTAGCACTTGTCGTTCGCGCTCGGAGAGGGCCGCTAAGGCGTGTTGCACTTGTTCGCGCAGCATGTCACGCGCAGCAGCATCCATAGGTTCAAGGGCGTCATCGTCAGGGATAAAGTCACCGAGTTGGCTGGAGTCTTCGTCGCCCACCGGGCCATCAATGGAAACGGGTTCTTCGGCCGAGCGTAAAATGCGGTCTACTTTGGCAGCGGCGATTTCCCAGCGGCGCTGCAGGGCCGGCTCGAGGGGGGTTCCTTCGGCTTTGGCGCGCAAAATGGCTTGTACATCAGCCGCAGAAAGGTAGCCAACTTCGAGAGCGAGTTCATCGGTGGTGGGTTCGCGGCCATATTGTTGAACCAGAGAGCGTTGGATGCGCAGAATGCGGGTAATGGACTCAAAGAGGTGAACGGGAATGCGAATGGTGCGTGCTTGTTCGGCGATGGAACGGTTGATGGATTGACGAATCCACCAGGTGGCGTAGGTGCTAAATTTGAAGCCGCGACGCGGGTCAAACTTGTTGACGGCGCGCAACAGCCCCAGGTTGCCTTCTTGAATCAAGTCCAAAAACGAGATGCCTCGCCCCAGGTAGCGTTTGGCAACGCTGACAACAAGCCGTAGGTTGGCGCGGATGAGGGCTTGGGTGGCTTCTTCGGCGCGGGTTTGTAGAATGCGCAGGTCATGCTCCAATTGTTCTTCAGTGGGCAGGTTACGATGCAGGCTACGTGCAGCGGGGCATTCGGAGCCATGTGCCTGACAGTGTTTCGAGAGCCAGGTGGCTATAGAGGGCGGCAAGATGTATAACCCGATGAATAGGTTGAAGGCGTTGCCGGCCAGTCCATCCCAATGAGCATCACGGCCCCATTGACCGTTATCGAGGAAGGCGCGCAAGTAAGAGGGGGTATCTATTTCCCAAGTTTGGCGCAGGAGTTGGGCCTCGGCCAGTACCAGTCGCATTTCCGGCAAGTTGGCGTTCAGCCTGGCAGCATCTTCTTCCAGCCGCTTCCAGGCGATGAGCATGTCATCTAGCACGGCGCGATAGGTGGCGGTGTTCGGTTCGGTATGGCGTCTATCGCGGGGAAGGCGCAGGCGCAGGTTTTCTATCAGCCGCCAGGCTTCAATGATTGTGGAAAGACGAAATTCGCTATCGGCATCGAGCAGTTTCACCTGGCCAATTTCTCGTAAGTACAGCCGCACGGGGTCTTCGGAGAGTTCTTCGGCCAGGACAGGGTTTTTTATCAGGTCGAGTGGTTCTTCGATGTCAACCAGTTCATCGCTTATCAGTTCTGGGTCATCCACTTCTACTGTCAGGTCTTCGCCGTTCAGGTCAGCGGGTTCGGGAATTAGGTCTTTGGGGGCTTTGATTTCAGCCTTGGATTTTCGCGGCATGGTTTACTCCCGGCGATTTGCGCTCATTTTTTTGCGTGCGGCATCCAACTCATTCAATAAACGTGTATAGTCATGCACTATCTTTTGGTATTCGGCGACCAGGGTAGTATTGCCTTGTTGTTGGGCTTCTTCTTGCAAGAAGCGGAACTGGTTGAGATGGTCGTTGAGGGCCTGGCGCCGCAATTGTAATATCTGACGGGTGAGTTCATCGAGCAAACGGTCATCGTTCCCTTTGGGTGGCGGTTGTGCTATCAAGCCGGCATAGGTTTCGTGCAGGGTTTCTGCGGCGTGCCTTTGTACAAATTGTGTCAGTTCGGCTTCATCTTGCTCTAGTGCTTTTTGCAACAACTCTAGCAACAACTGATATGCAGTATACCCGAAATCTGAGGTCGTGAGGGGGGCAAGACTGGCTTCTTGCAAGCGCCGGTCAAGGCGGGGAAGCAAATCGGGACGGCGCAAGAGCAGGGAGAGACAGGCGCTTTCAACGCTTTCGGAGGGGGACCTGACCGGCAGGGCGGCGGGTTGCGACTGACGAGGCGGGGTGCGGCCCGGCCGAGCCCGGGGCAGGATGGGTGCTGTCCGTGTGAGCAGGGAGCGTTCATCCACTTTTAGGCGGCGCGCCAGCATCTGCCGGTAGGCATCACGCTCCACCGGATTGGGAAGGTCTTCAATGAGCGGCAGCATTTGCTGAACGATGTCGGTTTTTACCTTGGGGTCGTCGGCATTGCGGTTGTGCAGCAATGTTTCTAGCACATGGGCAACGATGGGACGGGCTTCGGCAATCAACTGTTTCCACTCATCCGGGTTGCGCTCGACGATTTCATCTGGGTCTAGGCCATCTGGCAAGTTGGCCACACGCAGGTCGGCTTGTAAGCGTGCTTCATGCCGTAACAGGCCGCGCGCGTCGAAACGCAGTTCTTGTTCTCGGTCCATCGAGGCGCGGGCGGCTTCTAGGCCACGTAGAATGGCTTTTTGCCCGGCGGTATCGGGGTCGAGGGCCAGCACAATGCGACGGGTGAAGCGTTTGAGCAGCCGCAACTGGTCTTCGGTCAGTGCAGTTCCCATCGGTGAAATGACGTTTTCAAAGCCGGCTTGGTGCAGCGCAATGACATCCAGGTAGCCTTCTACAATGACGGCTTGGTCGGCGGAACGGATGGGTTTGCGCGCCCGGTCGAGGCCATAGAGCAAGCGCCCTTTGCTAAAGAGTGGTGTTTCGGAGGTGTTGATGAATTTTGCTTGGTCTTGGCGGGTATCCTCGGGATGTATGCGGGCGCCGAAACCGGCCAGGCGCCCTTGCTCATCGCGAATGGGTATCATGATGCGGTGGCGAAACCGGTCGAGCAGGCGCCGTGACCCACCCTGGTCTTCGATGATGCTCACCAGCCCAGCATCGAGTAAATCTTGTTCGCTGTACCCCCGGCCGGTAAAGTGTTTGAGCAGGCCTTCGTAGCCAGGGGGGGCATAACCCAAGCCCCAGGCTTCAATGGTCGGCAGGGTGAGTTTCCGTTTTTGCAGTAGGTAATCGAGGGCGGTTTTTCCGGCGGCAGTGTTGAACAAATGATGGCGGTAGAATTGCATCGCATCTTCGAGCAGGGTGCGCAGGCGTTCGTGTTCTTCGCGTTGTTCGGGGCGTTCGGGCTGCAGGCGCTCAAGGGTGACCCCGGCGCGTTCGGCCAAACGCTGCAGCGCTTCTTTGAAGTCAATGCCCTCTTTTTTCATGAGGAACTTGAAGATGTCGCCGCCCTCGTTGCATTCCCCAAAGCAGCGCCAGGTGCCGCTCTCTGGCCAAACCACAAAAGCCGGGGTGCGTTTGTTTTCGTGAAAAGGACAAAACCCCAAATAGTTGCGTCCACTGCGTCGCAGTTTGACGCCGGCTTCATTGACCAGGTCAAGGATATCTATGCGGGCTTTGATTTCGTCAATTGAGGACATGTGCGAATTATAGACGGGTCTGGAAGAGGATGCAACCGAAGGAGAAGCGAGGTTCGTCCTTTTGGGTGATGCGAATTTCACCCAAATGCGCACGAACATCGTGCTGAATTTCACAGGGCGGCCTGTATAATTTGTTAAGATTTTTTCAAGGAGTGTGTGAAATGCCGGTCAATTTTGGCATGTGGCGCAAAGCCGCCTGGGAACTCATCAAATTAGAGGACAAGCGCGAGTGGGATGCGCTGGATGTCATCTCGAAGTGGCTGATTGCTACGCGTTCGGCGGTGACAGCGGTGACGCTTTACTCATCCGTCATTGCGGGGCTGTTGGCCTGGCGGGATGGGTATTTTTCATTTTTGCCGTGGCTGATTGTCACCCTCGGGTTGTTCGTTGCGCATGGGACAAATAATTTGCTGAACGATTATACCGATTTCACGCGCGGGGTGGATAGAGATAATTACTTTCGCACGCAATATGGCGTCCATCCGTTGGTGCAGGGTTTTTGGACTCCATCGCAACAGATTCAGTGGTTTTTGGTCAGCGGAGTGATTGCGTTTCTTTCCGGTGTGTATGCCTTGTGGTATACGGCCTTTAACCCCTTGGTAATTGGATTGTTTGCCTTTGGGGCGTTGGTTTTGCTCTTTTATACCTGGCCGATGAAGTATTGGGCGTTGGGTGAGTTGGCAATCTTTTTGATTTGGGGGCCCATTCTGATTGCGGGTGTGTATGTGGTGCTTTCTGGGCAATGGAACTGGATGGTCGCCTTGGCGGGGATTCCGTTTGGGCTGAGTGTGGCCAGCATTAACGTTGCCAAGCACACCGATAAGCTGGAGGATGACCGCGCGAAAGGGGTGGGGACGTTTCCGGTGCGGGTAGGTCAGACGATGGCGCGTTACACGACGATGGCCGCGATTGGAAGTGCCTATGCGGTGGTGATTGCGCTGGTGCTGAGTGGGTATTTTTCGACTTTTCTGTTGTTGGTCCTATTTGCCGTGCGACGGGCATTTTATGCGCTGGCGGTGCTTTCTAAGCCGCGTCCGGACGGCCCGCCGGCGGGTTTCGAGGCGTTTTGGCCGACTTGGTTTTCGGGCTTTGCGTTCTATCATAACCGCATGTTTGGCGGAATGTTTGTGCTGGGCATCTTTTTGGATGCGGTCTTTCGGCAATTCGCTTTGCCGCTTTCTCTTAACCAGCTGGGCTGGCTTGCCCTGGCGCTGGGGGCAGGGGTGGCGCTGTGGAAGCACTATGCGAGCCGTAAAAGCGGCTGATGGATGGTTGAATCATGGCTGGACGTGGAGGTCAGTCAGCTCGAGCCAGGCGGGCGGGTTGGGTAAGGTGCCGGCGCGCAGCGAGCCATCCGGCCTCCAGGCGGCAAATTGATTATCCATCCAAATGACCAGGCCAAGCGGGCCCTGGGGGCTGATGTGTGTCTTGAAAACGGTTTGGTCATCTATGCAAAACACGACCTGGTTGGGGTGCCAATCTAGGCGATAGGTATGCCAAGCCGTGACGTCCAGATGGAGTTGGCACGCATCTTCATGGACCAGCCGCGCCACGAGATGGGTGCGGATTTGTTGTGCGAGCGGACGGAGGAAGAGCAGGGGGAATCCGAGCAGGGCCGGGGCAAGCAACAGGGAAGGCAAGCGCGGAGCAGCAAAGGTTTGCGCCAGTAATCCGTTAGCAGGACGATTTGCTCGAAATGAGAGATAGTTTTCTGGCGAGGCGTAAAAGAACCAGGCGCAGTTGGGTAAGCAGGGCAAGCGACGTCCCATGCCCCCTAAGCCAAGCGCAAAAGAAAAGGGGTCATTCCAAAACCCAAAACCCCAGGTGCCGGGCAATTCCGAGGCGCTTAACCTGGCACGCACCTGCAAGCTACTGCCTGGATGCCACAGGAAGCGGTGGCGAGGCAGGGGGGTGTAATCGTCTATCTGGGCATAGCGGTAGGCCGATTGCGCACTGGCGGGCAAATGCAAACGCCAGCCTTGTGCGGTGGGCAGGGCATGCGGGTTACGCGGCAGCAGCATGGTTGAATTGTACTCCAGGCAAATGAATGTGAGTAAAGTCACTTGAATCACGCGCGGTTTGTGGGTAGAGTCTTTGAAAAAGCGAGGAAACGATGGCGGAGAAACAACAACCCATTCCGGCCCTGCCGCTGGATGAAAACGAAGAAGCCCTGCGCAAGAAATTTTATGAGCACATCACCGCGCAGGGCGACTTGATGGACAAACTGGCCGAACGCCTGCTGACGCTGGAATTGGGCATTCCTGGCCTGTTTGCCACCATCCTGAAGTTGATACGCGGCGATGGCGCGACGTTGACGGTCAACTTGGCGCTGTATTTGACCTTTGGGTTTTGGCTTTTGGCGCTTGCGCTCACCCTGGCCGCGCTCATTCCCAAAGCCTGGACGGTGGACGTGGGCGTCCTGAAGCAGGACCCGAAGAAATTCGCTGAAGGCCTGGGAATTCAGGATTACTTTGAACAATCGGCGCGCCATAAGCGGCGGCTGTTGATGGCCTCGAGCCTGCTGTTCTTTGCCGGCATTTTCAGCGCTATCTTCACCCTGGGGTAAACACGATGAAAAAACGACTGACCTTTCGATGCGGCAAATGCACGCGACCGTTTTCCTTCACCAAAGAATTGACCGATGAGCAGGAATTGCTCTTCACCTGCCCCTTCTGCGATGCGGAACTGGTTCTCAGGCTGGAGCCATTCCGCAAGAAGAAAATCACCGTCCTGCGAGGGGAGGGGCAGCCGGAGGGAACGCCCGAATGGGAGTATGCTTTCCCGGAGGTAATTGAGGCCGCATTGCGCGGATAGTAACCGTCCACAAATGGGGTGCCGTCCACGAATGGGGCCACGAATTCACAAATATGGACGGCGTTCGTGCATTCGTGGTCGAATTCGTAGATGGTGCTTGGGGGTAGGTGTGCCGTCCACGAATGGGGTCACGAATTCACGAATATGGGCGGGCGTTCGTGCATTCGTGGTCGAATTCGTGGATAGCATTCGTGGCTGAATTCGTGGACGGCATTCGTGCATTCGTGGTCGAATTCGTGGATAGTGTTCGTGGCGGGCGCGTTGTGGATGATTTGTCCAATCAAAAAATCAGGGAGATGCTATGCCCCTTGTTATTGATGCTACCGGAAATGACCTAACCTACAAAATTATTGGCCTAGCAATGGCCGTTCATAACGAATTGGGCTATGGCTACAAAGAGGAAGTGTATGAACGCGCGTTAGAAGCCAAGCTCAATCAGGCGGGCATCACGCCTTATCGCCAGTTTGAAGTAACAGTGGAGTACGAGGGCGACCGGGTGGCAACATTCTACCTGGATTTGTTTCCTAACCAGCAGGTAGTAGTCGAAATCAAGGCATTTAGTCATCAACTGACGAACGATGAACTAGCGCAGGTCATCAACTATTTGAAAGCCACGGGCGCGCCGGTTGGTTTGTTGTTCAATTTTGGCCGCAGAAAACTGGAATACCGTCGCGTTTTTCCGGGCAAAGACATGAAAGTTCAGCGAATCGGCAGGGATAATGCCGTTCGAAAGTAGTTTTAGCATACCGGTTGCACGAATGAGGGTGCCGTCCACGAATGGGGTCACGAATTCACGAATACGGGCGTGTATTCGCTGGATATTCGTGCATTCGTGGGCATTCGTGCATTCGTGGGCATTCGTGCATTCGTGGTCAAATTCGTGGATGGTGTTTGGGGGTAGGTGTGCCGTCCACGAATGGGGTCACGAATTCACGAATAT
>QEXW01000007.1 GCA_003130845.1 Anaerolineae bacterium | reverse complement strand
GTTTTAATGGGAGTTTCTCTATACGTGGCAGGCCTAGTAGGGAGGCAATTTGCCATTGAGCGTGATTGGGTCTTAATCTTGGTTAGAAATAGTTAATAAATTGCCAATTCTGAAACGATTGTTTCAGAATTGTGCTATACTCACTGCATGTCACCTCGTACCAGAGAATTTGACTGGGAATTTTCTGTTGAGCAGGCGATGGCGCTATTTTGCGAAAAAGGCTACGCCGCCACCTCTATTCGTGACTTGGTGGCGCGCCTAGGCGTGAGCAGCAGTAGCCTATATGCTACTTTTGGCGATAAAGACGCAATTTTTTTGCTGGCACTCGAGCGGCACAGCCAAAAAGAACTGGAAATGTTGCGCCGCATGCTCACCCAGCCAACAGACAACCCCAAAGAGGTGCTTGCGCAGATGTTTCAATCATTGATTGACAGTCTGCTTGCGAACCAACTGCCCGGTGGTTCATTGATACTCAAGGCCTCGGTCGAATTAGAGCAACGCAAGCCAGAAGTAAACGCCGTGCTTGTCAAACATACCGAGGCTGCAGCGACTTTATTTACCGAATTCTTGGAACGCGCTGCACAGGCTGGGCATATCCGTTTGCGTCAGCCGGCTCGTCAGGTGGCTGATTACATCTTGTTCAATTTTTTCAACCTGAATTTCTTAGCAAAAATCAATTTACAGCGCGATTGTCTTGAAAACTATGTCAGTTTGGTTCTCACCGTGTTAGACTAACTTGCTGTGAAGCCGAAGGCGCATAATGCATTTTCAAAACGCTAGTTTCAAATCGCCCATCTCAAAAAAGACTCAACGAGGTACTGATGACAACAATCTACGATTTCTACGTCGAAGATGCACAAGGGAATTTGCATTCTCTGGAGCAATACAAAGGCAAAGTCTTATTAATCGTCAACACGGCCAGTCATTGTGGGTTTACGCCGCAATACAAGGGGTTGCAAGCCCTATACGATGAATGGCATGAGAAAGGCTTGGAAATCTTGGCCTTTCCTTGCAATCAATTTGGCGAGCAAGAGCCAGAAGAAAATAGTGTCATTCAACAGTTTTGCCAGCGCAATTACAACGTAAAATTTCCGGTTTTTGCCAAGATTGATGTCAACGGCCCCAATGCCCACCCGCTTTACAAATACCTGCGCTCCCAAAAGCGGACTATTCTAGGAGATAGTATCTCTTGGAATTTCACCAAATTCCTGGTTGACCAGCACGGCAACGTCGTCAAGCGTTTTGAGCCATCCTTTGAGCCTGAAAAGATTGGCAGTGATATTAAGAGATTGCTAGACAATCGCTAGCCTATGTGGGTGCCCCGGCAGGATATGCCGGGTGTCTCTTGGAGCCAAATGCCTACCGATTTCATTTTGCCCGACTTTGTGGCAAAGGCTTTTAGCCATCCAGCGTGCTATGTGGGTTGAAGCGCGGCGACAAATTCTAAACTCTATGAGCAAGGGGTGAATTGCTGTTTTTAGGGCAGTTGTGGTACATTTCCTGCGAAGTTCTGTATAATCAACGCACGGAGACCCTATGCTATGAGCCTAAATACCTTGATACCTTCCATGCTACCGGCGATTGAATCCGAATTGCAGCGTCAGGTAGCGCGCCTGGACCAGCCGCGCACGCGTCCCTTTTATGACATGTTGACATATCACATGGGTTGGAGTGGCGAAGGCGCCGGTCCTGAGGCCACCGGCAAACGCATCCGTCCATTGTTGGTACTGCTTTCTGCTGCCGGTTGTGGTGCCGATTGGAACGCTGCTCTGCCTGCCGCCGCCGCTGTGGAGCTCGTGCATAATTTCTCCCTGGTGCATGACGATGTGCAGGATAATTCTGACAAGCGGCGCGGACGGCCGACGGTGTGGGTGAAGTGGGGCGTGCCGATGGCGATTAATGTCGGCGATGCGCTCTTTGTGCTGGCCAATCAAGCCGTGCTTGACCTCTCTGCGCGCTATCCAGCCGAGATAGTCATCAAAGCCGCACGCATTTTGCAAGAGACCTGCTTGGACCTAACCCGTGGGCAATACTTGGATATGTCCTACCAGGGACGCCGCGATTTGCAAATTGAAGATTATTGGCCAATGATTGGCGGTAAAACCGCAGCGTTGTTGGCAGCCTGCACAGCCATCGGCGCCCTGTTGGGTGGAGCCGATGACCCCACCCAACAGGCCTATCGCTCTTTTGGACACTCTCTTGGCTTAGCCTTCCAAGTTCAGGATGACTTGCTCGGCATTTGGGGCGATGAGGCCCTGACCGGCAAATCGGCTGCCTCGGACTTGGTGGAAGGAAAAAATTCCTTACCCGTGCTGGTGGGTTTGAGCAAACGCGGCAAGTTTGCTGCTCGTTGGGCGCAGGGGCCTATTCACCCTGAGGAAGTACAAGAAGTGGCTGATTTGCTGGCGAGTGAATCGGCGTATGGCTATACCTACGAAGCCGCCAAACAAATGACCGACTTGGCACTCAACAGCCTACGTGTGGCCGACCCGCAAGGCGAAGCAGGCGCAGCCCTGTTTGAGCTGGCCGAAAAATTGCTCAGTCGTCAATCATGATGCTCTCAGGCGACCGTTTCGGCGGATGAAATGGAATGTTCAGGTTTGCTCCATTTCATCCGCTGTTATAATTGATTGTATGATTGAGTTGAACATCCCCGGACGTGGCAGCTTTAGCCTGGAACACTTGGTGATGGATGTAAACGGCACCTTGGCGTTGGATGGCGTTTTGCTCGATGGTGTGGTGAAACGAATAGGTGCCTTGCGTGATAGATTGCAAATCCACCTTCTGACGGCAGATACACATGGTCGGCAGGCTGCCATTGACCATGTGCTCAACCTGCAAGCAGTGCGCATTCGAGGCGGACAGGAGGCTGAACAAAAGGCTGAATATGTCCGCCACTTGGGTGCAGAACGGGTAGCGGCGATTGGACAAGGTGCAAACGATGCCCTGATGTTGCGCGAGGCGGCCTTGGGAATCTGCGTTCTCTCTATGGAGGGCTTGTCCATTGAAAGTTTAACAGCTGCCGACCTGTTAATGCCTGACATCCTGAGCGCTCTTGACTTGTTCGAGAAACCCCTGCGATTGATTGCGAGCTTGCGTAAATGAGCCTTTCTGAAGAGAAACATTTCCCCAATAGCGAGCAGCCATCTGGCGGTTCTGCTGTTCCTAAAGCACCTGTCGAAGCAGAGGGGCAACCGTTCTCCCATAACAATGGAGCGGGGGAAGCATCGTCTCCACCTTCTCCTTCTGAAGCAGAATCAGCCTTCGAGTTTGGGCGTCTGGATGAGGTCGAAGCCTTTCGCCGTCGGATACAGGAGTTCGAATTTACTCCTGCGGCGATTCGCCTGCCTGAAGAACGCCCAGCGCGACCCGAAGCGCCGCGTCGTCGCCGGCGTACCAATCGCCTGTTACGGCGACCCGAAGCGGATGAATTGGGGGAAAAGCTAGAATCAATTGCTCGCCGCTCGGCGCCGACGCTGGACTTTTTCATCTTTACGTTTGTATCGGCTTGTGTTATGGCTGTGGGGTATCTACTGAATGCTCCGGCCATCTTGCTCCTTGGGATTATCGTTGCTCCTCTTATGGCTCCTTGGGTGGGTGCCATGTTGGCTGCTTCGACCGGTGAAACACGTTTCTTGGGGCAAACCCTGGGGGCGCTTTTGACTGTCGTTGTGATGGTGTTTCTGATTGGCGTGCTAGGTGGTTTCGTCTCGCGCCTATTTCAGCCGATGGATTCTACCCAGGCGCTTTTACATGCCCGTCTGTGGTGGTATGACCTGTTATTGCTCTTGCTTGGCACAATCGCGTTGATGGTTTCGTTTATTCAAAGCGAAGAACGCCCTATTCTCGCCAGTCTGATGGTGGCTTATGAATTCTTCTTGCCCGTCAGTGCTGCCGGGTTTGGACTTGGCTCTGGCATCGAAGGGATATGGCCGCAGGCGGTCCTGGTGTTCCTCGTTCACCTTGCACTCTCGCTGATTATCAGTTTGTTGATTTTCTTTTACATGGGTTTTCGCCCGGTCGAGACTTCAGGATATATTGTTACAACTGCGGTGATTGTGGTTAGCTTGGCCTTTGTTGGCGGTTTCTTTGGGCTGGATACACTTCTCAGTGGACGGGCTGAGGTGGTTGAACCATCTCCTACGCCTTCTGCTACCCCCACCCTCACTCTCTTACCCAGTCCTAGTTTGCCTCCTACCAAACTAGCCACGATTACACCCCTCCCGCCGACTGAACCGCCTACGGTTACCCCTGTGGCAACGCAAACCACGGCCTTTGTTCAAGTTCCTACGCCTTTGCCTACCCCCATCTATGGCCGCGTACAGGCGGAAGCCGGCGGCAATGGCGCTCTCATTCGCGAGGAACCAGGCGGTAAGGCCATTACCACCGTCTTAAACGGCTATTTGGTCGAATTTCTGCCGGAAGACCCGGTCGTTCTCAACGGCGAAACCTGGGTCAAGGTGCTAATACGAATTCCGTCGCGCGACATCGAAGGTTGGATGTTGTTGCGGCTGATTGTTACTGCCACGCCCTTTGGTTCACCCTAACCTATCAAGAAAACCATAATATCCACTCTTAGACGGGGAAGTGCTGTACCCCGTCAAATTTTTCTTACAATACCAAAAATTGAGGAGATTGTCTTAAACATGCCTATTCATTTTGGCACCGATGGTTGGCGCGCTGTCATTTCAGATACCTTCACCTTTAGTAACTTGCGTATGGTGGCTCAAGCCATTGCCGATGCCGCTGCTTCAGAGCATTGGGACACGAAATCTACCCCCAACGTGGACCCCAATAAGTTTGTCGTTGGCTTCGATACGCGCTTCCTTTCGGATCGTTATGCTGCCGAAGTGGCGCGCGTCTTGGCAGCCAATGGCTTTACCGTTCTCTTGGCACAGGCCGATGCGCCTACGCCGGCGATTTCGTATGCCGTCAAGTACAATAATGCGGCCGGCGGGGTCATGATTACTGCCTCTCACAATGCGCCGCGCTATAACGGAGTCAAGCTTAAGGCCGCTTATGGCGGTTCGGCTTTGCCTGAAGATTGCCGCAAGGTGGAAGTGTACATCAACGATAATGAGCAGCGGGCGCGTGGTCCAAATCTGATGGATTTTGATAAAGCCCGTGAACTGGGGCTGATTCAAAAATTTAACCCGTTGCCGGCGTATTTCAATCACTTGCGGCGACTGATTAACACCGACATCATCGCCGAAAACCCACAGCGTTTTGTGGTTGACTCGATGTATGGCTCAGGTCGGGGGGTGATACGCGCCTTTTTACAAGGCACCGGCTGTGAAATTACAGAAATTCGTGGCGAGATGAACCCCGGTTTTGGCGGCGTTCACCCCGAACCGATTGGCCGCTATCTTTCCTCCCTCGCGGGGGCGATTGGGGCGGGCATGGGCAACTTTGGCCTGGCCACCGATGGCGATGCGGACCGGATTGGAGCCATGGATGAACGCGGCAATTTTGTGGACCCGCATAAAATTATGGCGCTTTCGCTCAAGTACCTGGTCGAACAGCGCGGCTGGACGGGTTCCGTTGTGCGCACCGTCTCCACCACCCGCATGATTGACCGCTTGGCGAAACGCTATGGCCTGACCGTGCATGAAACGCCGGTGGGATTCAATCATATTGCTGATTATATGATGAGCGAAGACGTGCTGATTGGGGGCGAAGAATCGGGTGGCATTTCCTTCAAAGGTCACATCCCCGAAGGCGATGGACCTATCATGGGCTTGCTGTTGGTGGAAATGATTGCCAAATCCGGCAAGACGCTCGGACAACTGGTGGACGACCTGTTGGCTGATGTTGGCCCGGCCTTCTATGAACGTGCTGATTTGCGTCTTTCGCGCCCGGTTGCCAAAAAAGAAATGACCGAAATGCTGGTCAACCAAGCCCCGGCAGAAATTGGCAGTCTGAAGGTGGCTGAAGTGAGCAGCCGGGATGGCGTCAAATACATTATGGAAGATGACTCTTGGTTGCTTATTCGGCCCTCTGGCACCGAACCGGTTTTGCGTGTTTATGCTGAAGGCCGCAGCCAGGGAATTGTTAAAGAGTTATTGGGGTATGGCCACAAAGTGGCCGAACGTGTCGTCTAAAACCGTCGGACGAGAGCTATCTCGTTCTACGCATGAATAATTTGGTTTCCACCGGCTGACTTCGCCTGCTTAAGCAAATCTTCGGCTTGCTTAAGCAGGTGGTCAGCCGAAAAAGATTTTGCTTCTGATAAGTGAATGACGGCAATCGAAACGGCGATTTTGAATAGGCGCCCTTCCGCCTCGATGCCGACATCTGAGAGCTTTTTTTGTAACCGCCGCGCGGCGCGCAGACTATTTTCAGGGGTGGTTTCGAGCAGCAAGATGCCGAATTCATCGCCGCCCAAGCGCCCAACCAAATCTACTTTTCGTAACACGCCTCGGATGATTTCGGCGGTTGAGCGCAGGATGACATCGCCGGCTTGCAAACCATGTTGTTCGTTAATGGCTTTAAATTTATCAATATCGAGCAATAGAAAGGCTGGCGAGCGCTTGTAACGTTCTGCTTCGCGCAGTTCTTCTTTCAATCGTTCTATGAAGTGCCGTCGGTTATAGATACCGGTTAGAGTATCTATCAGTGCCAGTGCGTATAAATCCCGATGGGTGCGTTCGAGTTCTGCGCGGGTCGCTCGAAGATTGCTGTGTGGTTTTTCGGTGGGGGAAAACGCCTTTGGTGTGGGTTGGGTTTCGGTTGCTTCGGCTTTCACGACTTCTAGCCGAGATTTTAATTGCTGGGTGGCCATGCTTGGCTTCCTCTCAGCAGGCGGTTCAGCGGTTGGCTGAATTTGGCTTAGTGCTTGTGCGAGTAACTTTTCCCGCAGGTCGGCGGTTTTGGCGGCTACAATCACAAACTGGCTGCTGGTTTTTAGCCCCGCAAAGATGATATTGAGCGGTCCTTCGCTGGTCTGAATCGTCAGCTCGCGGTCCGACACTTTACGGTTGATGCGTAAATCGGTCAGAAAGGCCCGCGCTTGTTCCAAGCTTTCGCGTTCTACCAGGCGCAGAAACACCGGCTTGTTGTGGCTGGGTTTGACGGCTGCCATGAGACCCAATCCATCGAGCGGTACCTGTTCGACTTCACCCAGGTCGTTGCAGATGAGAATGAGACCGGCAGGAATCTCCTTCATGTCTTTATTTTATCTCACTTGCTTTTGTTTTCTACACTCTCGCTTTTGGTAAAACGAGGTGATATTCCAGATTGCCAACGTCCCCAGGTTTTTTCTAGTAGCAGCTCGGCTTGCCAGAAGGCAACAGCCGCCATGCCATGCGCAAAAACGGCAAACACAGGAGGTGTTTCGGCAGTGTAGTATGTCCAACATTCACGCGTTGTTCCCCACAATTCGAGGAAATACCCCAACCCCGAACCGGCGGCAAAGGTCAAGAGCGCCAAGCGCTTGTTGAGGGGGGCAAGAATCAGTAGTGCGCATAAGAGCAGCGAAAGCAAGGTGTAGGGTTTATCAAAGGTGGGGGCTACATACCAAACCATGAGCGCATAAAAACCGCCAAAGACCGGCCAATAGATTGCTTGGAAGGTACGCTCTGGCCATTTGGCAGTGAGGTGCCGCAGGGTGTGGGTGATGCGATGAATGCTTAAACTGGCAATTGGCCAAGCAGGGATAATCCACAGTGGCGGGCGTTCTGCCGTGTAGTAATGCCATAGTGCGGTTTGTGTGCCCCAACTTTCGATGACTAACCCACCACACAGTCCAACAAAGATGATTAGGCTGTCTGTGCGTAGGTCAGCGTGGGCCATAATGGTGACCGACATGAAGGCAAAAATGCCCAATAAGAGCCAATCTATCAGCGCGTGCCAGGGATAGCCCGCCTGATTGTAGCGTTGGATTAATTGCCAGTATTCAACCGCCAGGGGCCACCAAATGTAGATGATGAGCAAGCAAGTCAATAGAAATGCGCCGAACAAGTAGGAGGAGTGTCGGTTGAGGCCTAGCACAGCGCGCAATTGGTTCAGCATGGTGTAATGATTTCTCCTTCTAAGCCGTCCTCTGTGAGGGAGGTGATGCGTACCTGGTCCACCATATTCCAGCGTGGAGAGGGTGCATGAGCGCTGATGCGAATATAATTGCCCGTCAGCCCTTCCATTTTCCAGCCCCAATCATCCAATTCACTGGTGGCTTCCCACAGCACTTCTACGGTTTGGCCTACAAACTGCCGTCGGTAGGTTTGACTCAAGGCGTTGAACAGGCTGCGCAATTCGGCGCTGCGGGTTTTCTTGATTTCGCCGGAAAGGTGATTTTTCATACGCGCCGCCGGAGTTCCTGGACGAGAGGAGTAGGTAAAGACGTGGCCGCCGGCAAATTCGATTTCTCGCACGAAGTCGAGCGTTTCGCGAAATTCCTGTTCGCTTTCGCCAGGAAAACCCACGATGACATCTGTTGTGATGGCTACCCCCGGAATGGCTGCGCGCGCTGCCTGCACTAGCTGCCGAAAGGACTGTGGGGTGGTTTTACGTAACATGCGCTTGAGAACGGTAGGGCTGCCCGATTGGAGAGGTAGGTGCAGGTGTGGCAAAAGGCGGGGATTTTCCCAAAGTGAGAAGAACGCTTCGTTTAAGTCCCAGGGTTCAAGCGAGGAAAGCCGCAAACGAGGAATCTCGGTTTCGTTCAATATGGCACGAATGAGGGTGGGTAGGTTTTGGCCAAAGTCGTGTCCCCATGAGCCGAGGTGGACTCCGGTTAGGACCACTTCTTGTGTGCCGCCTGCCAGGGCAGCGCGGATGTCGGTCAGCACAGCAGGAATAGGCCGTGAGCGTCCGGCCCCGCGCGCAACGGTGGTGATGCAGAAGGTACAGGCGTTATCACATCCATCTTGGACTTTGATGAAAGCACGGGTGCGTTGCCGTAAGCCGGGCAGGGCTTGGCGGGCTAACGGCTCTAGGTCAAAATGTTCGGCTGGCAGGCCAAGTATTTCGGTGACCAAGTGGTCTTTGCGCTCGTTTGGTATAACCCGTCCCACATTAGGCAATGCGGCGGCTTGGGCAGGTTGCAAGCTGGACCAACAGCCGGTGACGACGATTTCTCCGGCGCCGGCGCGTGCCGCTTGGCGGATTTTTTGCCGTGAATCCGCAGCGGCTTCGGTGGTCACAGCGCAGGTGTTAATCACCACCAGGTCGGCCATACTTGGCTCAGACACCAAGGTATGGCCCTCTGCGCGGAATTGTTGCGCCATTTGTTCAATTTCTGCTTGATTTAGACGGCAACCAATGGTATCAAGGTGGATTTTCATTATTCGTTACCTGTAAGTTGATGTGGGTAGGTTCATTTTGGAGTGTGGATAGAAAGGTGCTTTCTTAGGGTTTAATAACGAAGAAATTATCGAAATAGACTTCTGTCTCGGGCTGAGCAGAGGTCCCAGCCAAAAGGCCTACATCTCCGGCGAAGAAGTCGCCATCGGCGGTGGAATCTACCAGGCGGTTGTTAACATACAATGTGAGCGTTTTGCCAATACAGTCGCCGCGTACTTGGTTGGGGAGATTGCCTGTAAAGATGGTATCTGTAGGCAGCATAGCGCCTGCTCCGGTGAGGAGGGAGGCTTGTCCGGCGCGCATCTTGCCGATTCCATAAAACCCATCGGCGCTGATGACAAAGAAGTAGAAGTTTTGGTCATCTACGAGGCGACAGAGCACACCCATGCGGCTTTCGGGTGCCCCAGCCGATAGAACGGTTGCCTCCACACGCACGTCGTTGAGGTAAAGGCCAGGGCGTGACCAGAGTTGGGCATTAGGGAAATGCAATTGAATGCGGTAGGCATCGTTGGCATAACCAACCGCTCCGGCCTCTAGCATTCGTTCATCCCAGCGGCTGTTAGGGGTAGAGAACGTTTCTTGATATAAGAATGCCCCGGAAGGCGTAAAGGCTTCGTTGAACATGGAGACATTGCAAGCCAAGCCGGTCATGAGCAGAAATATAAGCGAAGGCGCAATCGGTTTCACGCGTTGAATTTTACCTGACAAATCCGATTTCAAAGTTTGTTTGACGTGGTGCGATGGGTCTATCTCTTCCTGTGTTATCTCCCTTTGATTTTCGTGCTAGAATCAGCGCATGCCCGACATCTCTGCCCGTGTTTCCTTTCTGAAGCAATCCCATTTGTTTCGCGGCGTGAATGACAAAGATCTGGCTGCCGTAGCGGAAATCATGCAGGAATCTGCCTATGGCGCAGGCGAGACGATTTTTACCGAGGGTACGCCGGCTGATTCGTTTTATATGATTTATCGGGGACGTGTGCGGCTGAGCCGTCGGCAAAAAGATCGCAGCATTCATGTTGCTACGCTCTTTCCTGGAGATTATTTTGGTGAGCGTGGCCTGCTCAAGGCAGGGATTCGCAATGCCACAGCCATTGCCGATGAATCAAACACGTTGCTCTTGGTGTTGTATCGCTCAGAATTCAAAAAGTTGTTAAGCCGCATGCCCACCTTGTGGGATAACTTTGATTTGATGATGGATAGCCGCCAACTGGCGAGTGAACTTAACTTTCCATGGCTTTCAGATAATGAAGTCATTTATTTTCTGGCGCGTAAGCATCATGTTGTGTTGTGGCGCATGTTGGCTTGGCCCCTACTCGGCTTTTTGTTTGCGTTGGGGGTGTTAGGTTTGGGTCTTGTCATCGGGCCGTTGCCCTCTGGGTTGCCGATAAACCTGATTTTGGCCGGCGTGGGTGGCTTTTTGGTGGTGATTGCATTGGCTTGGGCTTTGTGGCTTTACTTGGATTGGAGCAACGATTTTTACATCGTTACCAACCAACGCGTTATTTATTTGGAGAAAGTGATTGGTTTGTATGATAACCGTCAGGAAGCCCCGATGAGCACCATCTTATCGGTTAACACCGAGGCGGATTATTGGGGCAGACGCTTTTTTGACTATGGTACGGTGATTGTACGCACCTTTGTTGGCCAAATCCGCATGACTTTTGTGCGCCATCCTTTGCAAGCGGCGGCCATGATAGAGGAATACTGGAATCGTACCAAGCAAGTTTCGCGCAAACTAGATGAGGAAATCATTAAGAATTCGATTCGTGCCAAACTCGGTGTGCCGAAACGAGATTTGCCACCGCCCCCACCCATGCCCAAGCCAATACCGGCGGTACAGAAGGCACCGGTCAAACGGTTTTGGGATAAACTCTTTCCTTTGCGCCAAGAAGATGGGGGAACGGTGACCTATCACAAACATTGGTTTGTGCTAGTCCTTCATACGATTCCGCAACTGGGAGGCATTCTGGCTATTTTGGTCGTTCTGGTTGCATACCCGTTTTTGTTTGGTGCGCCACCGCTCTGGTTGGTATTTATTCTGTTTACTTTGATGATGGGGTTGGCGTTATGGTGGTTTTACCGCTATGAAGACTGGAAAAATGACTTGTATCAAGTTACGCCTGACCAGATTATTGATATTTATCGTAAACCATTTGGCACGGAAGACCGCAAAGCAGCCCCTTTAGATGGCATCTTAAGCACTGAATATCGGCGCAATGGCATTATTGAAGTGTTATTGAATTATGGTACTGTGTATATTTCGGTGGGTGGCACAAACTTTGACTTCGAGGATGTAGCGGACCCGCCTTCTGTTCAACAGGATATTGTCCGTCGTTTGCAGGTGCGCTTGGCAAAGAAGAAGGAAGCCGATACGGCTGCCGAACGGGAACGTATGGCCGAGTGGTTAGGGTATTACCATAAAACCATTCAGGAAATCGAAGAAGAGCGCCGCCGGGCGCGTGAGGGCGGGATAGGGTAAAATAAAGGTCCGATGATTGGTAAAAGGTGCTTGTTTTGATGTGGTTAAACGTGACCATTAGCAATGCACCGTGTGTGATGTTCGGCAAACAGTTCTCTAGAGGTATCACTTATGGCAATTCGCGAAATTGTTACTGTGCCTGATCCCGTTTTGCGTCGTAAGGCGCAAAAAGTGACGCAATTTGATGAAAAATTGCAGACTTTGATTGATGACATGATTGAAACTATGCGCCAGGCGCCCGGTGTGGGCTTGGCTGCGCCGCAAGTGGGCGTGTTGGAGCAGGTGATTGTTGTAGAATATTTTGAGAAAGAGGAAGACGAAGAACGAGAGGATGCCGAGAACGCTCCCAAGCGTTTATATGTGGTCGTCAACCCTGAAATTACCCGCACTTCGACAGAAACCGTTAGCGGCCCAGAAGGTTGTCTTTCTATCCCCGGCTATATGGGCGAAGTGGAACGCTTTCAGTCCATTACGGTGAAAGGGCAGAACCGACGTGGGCAGCCGGTGACTCTTAAACTCAAAGATTGGACGGCGCGTATTTTTCAGCACGAAATTGACCATTTGAACGGTATCTTGTTCACCGACCGCGCCACGAAAATCTGGAAACCAGAAGCGCCGGTGGAAGATAAGGTGTAGTGTCAGTTTCGTTCTCATTCTGTTCAAAGCGTTTGCAGTGCTGTTTTTTTGCTGCATGCACCTGACGCATCTCTCACTGACTAACTTTCGCAATTTTGCCCGCCTGGATTTAGATGTTCCACGGCGGGCTGTTTTGCTGGTGGGAAGCAATGCTCAGGGAAAGACCAGTGTATTAGAGGCGGTTTACTATCTGGCGACTTTTTCTTCCTTTCAAACGCACGCCGACCGGCAGCTGGTAAACTTTTTGGCGGCTGCCAATTCGGCGACCGTTTCCGTGGCACGGATGGTGGGCGAGTTTCAGAATCAGACGGGGATGCATCGCTTGGAAGTGCGGATTATCTTGGAACCGGTTGGGGTACAAAATGGTCAGCGTGTGCGCAAGGAAATTTTGTTCGATGGCATTAAGCGGACTGCGGGTGAGGTCATCGGTCAATTTAATGCGGTGCTTTATATCCCGCAGATGTCGCAAGTGCTGGAGGGTGGTCCGGAAGAACGCCGGCGCTTGCTTAATCTAGCGCTGGCGCAAGTCTTGCCAGGGTATGCGCGTGCTTTGAGTGAATATCAGAAGACGTTAGAGCAGCGTAATGCGTTGCTCAAATTGCTCGCTGAGCGAGGGGGTGACCCAGCGCAACTGGATTTTTGGGATGCTAGCCTGGCAGAAACCGGTGCCCAGCTGATTTTGTGGCGTATTCAGGCGATTCAGGAACTGGAAAGGCTGGCTAAACGCATACATCTTGCCCTGACACGTGGCAAAGAAGTTTTACGTCTAAAATATTTGCCCGCTTTTGACCCTGTCCAGGCCAATGGGCAGATGGTTTTGCAGATGGATGTGGATGTTGACCGTTCCGGTTGTGATTTGTCTTTCATTCGCAAAGGGTTTTTGGATGCTTTGCGCCGATTGCGTTCTGAAGAAATTCAACGGGGTGTGACTACGCTTGGCCCACACCGTGATGATTTGCGTTTTTTGGCTGGCAAAATGGACCTGGGCTATTATGGCTCGCGTGGACAAGTGCGTACGACGCTTCTCTCGCTTAAGTTGGCCGAAGTGGCTTGGATGAAAGAAAAAACCGGTCAGTGGCCAGTGGTTTTGCTCGATGAGGTGATGGCTGAGCTGGATGCCGAGCGACGTGCTGATTTGCTGGCTGCGCTCTCTGGTCCAGAGCAGTGTTTGCTGACGACAACGGATGAGCATTTTTTTGACGCGGGTTTTGTCCATCAATCTACTCTTTGGTCGGTTCAATCTGGTACTGTCACAGTGCGCGGTTAGTTGTGTAGAAACTTGGTAGAATTGTTAAGGTGCTAAAAAGGAGGTAGTATGTCTGTTAAACATGTGAGTGACGTGGATGCAACGCTGGTGCCAAGTGGCGTGAAAACGACCCGCCAAGTCTTAATTTCGGCCGAGGAAGGGCCGCATTTTGCTATGCGCCGCTTTGTGATGGAGCCTGGTGGAGGCATGCCGCGCCATACGAATACGGTTGAACATGAACAATATGTCTTGGGCGGAGCAGCGCGCATTGGGATTGGCGAAGAGGTGTTTGAGGTCAAAAAAGGGGATGTGATTTACATCCCGGCGAATGTCCCTCATTGGTATCAAAATATTGCCAATGAACCGTTTGAGTTTTTGTGTATTATCCCTAATCTGCCCGATACAACCACTATTCTCGAAGAGACTTCTTGCTAATCTCATTGTTGGTCGCGGGTAACTCAAGCACACTTGTTCAAAATTTTTTATTGACGCCGAACGAGGCGGGTGATACAATACAGCCCGCTTTTCAACATGTTGCCCCCATCGTCTAGCGGTCTAGGACGGAGCCCTCTCAAGGCTCAAACAGGGGTTCGAGTCCCCTTGGGGGCACACTCGCAATCGGGGCAAAAGCCGTCATCATCGAATTGGAGTAAACCATGATGCGACTTTCAACCCGTTTTCGTTTCTTTGCCTGTGATACCGCACTCCCAACACTTATGCCTGATCTGTCAGAGTTTATGACCGTAAAAATAGCCGCTCAGGAACTTGGAATAACTGAAGCAGGTGTTCGGCGGTTAATCAAAATTCAGAAGTTAGAGGCTTTGCCTGTTGGCAAAATCTATCTTGTGTCAAGAAAATCAGTCAAAGAATACCTTGACCAGACGCGCGGCATGAGTAAAAATGACCCTACTCGGGGGAAAATCCAGAAAAAAGAATAAAAACGTCTGTTCTATTGACAGACGTTTTTATTTTCGCTATACTCTTTTGCAAACGCAATAGTAAGCCGAGTGACGCGGCTTATTTTTTAGGCTCTTACTGTTGCGAATACGAAAGAGAACCTTAACAACCTAGCGCGCTCTGCCTGGCCGTGGGAAGCGGACAGGGCCACGCTGTGAAGCGCGGCTGAGATGACTAAAATTGAGGGACTAGGGCGCGCAAAACCTAACAGCAAAACCAGGGCGGCGGCGTGGATGGCGACACGCGCGGGCGAAAAGACGAGTAACCCACCCATCCCGTTCAATTCGGGACCGCCCATTTTAGAAGGTAATCGTTCGATGTCAAAATCATTCAGGTCATAACACAGGAGGCTTTCATGTTTACCCAGATTATCCCAACTTTGGAGAATGCTCCCGCCCCTACCCTGGCAACCTTTGGGCAGGCGGCGAATGAAGCGGCGGCGCGCGCGGTCTTTGCCATCTATCAGGCACGGCGGCCAGAAAACACCCGGCGCGCTCAGCGGGCGGCGCTGGCCTTGTTTGCTGAGTACATGCGCGCCGAAGGCGTAGCCGTGCCAGACCTTTACAGCGACCCGGCCGCCTGGCTGGGCATTGGCTGGGGGCTGGTGCAGGGCTTTCAGTTTTGGATGTTGAAACAAGGCTACAGTGTGAAAACGGTCAATGACCGGGTGAGTGTCGTCAAGGTTTATATGGCGCTGGCAAACCAGGCGGGAATCATCCCGGATAGTGAGATTTTGCGGCTTCAATCCCTGCGCGGCTACACCCGAAAAGAGGCGGTGGATACCGACCGGGCGCGCGCTGATCAAGGATTGGCCACCCGCAAGGGCGCAAAAAAAGCGGCTGCTACCCTACTTACCGATGACCAGGCGCGCAAATTGAAAACCCAACCCCCCACCCCACAGGGGCGGCGCGATGCGCTGCTGATGTGCCTGCTTTTGGATCATGGTTTGCGGGTGAGTGAGGCGGCTGGGTTGAAAGTTGAAAATTTCAATCTTGAAACCAGGCAGATGACTTTTTACCGCCCCAAGACTGGGCGCACATCCCGTCATGTTTTGCGTGGGCGTGCATGGGCTTGCCTGGTGGAATATCTCGAAAAAGACCAACACGCCCAAAGCGGGCCGCTTTTCCTGGGTAGTAACAAAAGCGGCGGGCTGATTCCTGGCTCTTGCATGTCTGAGCGGGCAATCAATGCGCGGGTGCGCGCATTGGGGCGGGCGATTGGAATCGAATCTCTCAGCCCGCATGATTGCAGGCACTACGGCGCAACCAAAGCCGGGCATGACCCCAAAGTAAGCCTGGCGGCGCTCATGGCTTGGGGCGGCTGGGAAAGCCCCACAAGCGCGGCACGCTATATCGAACGCGGCCAGGCGGATAATGACGGCGTGAATCTGGGTTCGGAAGAGTCTCAGCCATGACCGCCTTGCCACCTGTTTTGAGTAATGCCTGCCTGCTGACCTGGGCGGGAGGATGGCTAAAAGGGTTGTCATCCACGGGATGCAGCCTTTTTTTGTTTGTGAATGACTACTGAAGATGCATACAAAATACACAGGTTTTCAACTGTACACTATCCCTGTTTTTCTGGGGTGTAGCACGCTTGCTACACCCCCTAGAAGGCGCGAAAAATGAAAAAGCGATGCTCACCCCGTCTTGTGCAAAAAGTCTACTCAAAAGCCCGTTCATGGCGAAAAACGGCCGAGACACTGAATGACCTGTATGGCGTCAATCTTTCTCACCAGGCTTGGCGAGATTACGCAACCGGACGGCGGGATATTGCAAATCAGGCGATTCGGGCTGCGCTTGGTTTGGAACCGCGCGCATGTCCCACGTGTGGGCGAAAATATCCCGTACAGCTAGGGCGTTTTTTGGCAAAAATGACGCCCGCTGAATGGGACCGATGGCACGAACTGCGAAGGCAAAAAAAATATAAAGCCGCTCGACATTTGCTTGAAGAAATCTCCAACCGCAAACGAAAAGGCAGCCGGGGGCGTGGACAGAAAAAAATAACCCCGGCGGCCCTGTGACCTGCCCAAACAGCGCATGATGTGGGCAAGCCGGGCCGCCTACAACCTTGAAGGCTACAGCGGGCGCGCGCCTGCTGGCTGAATTTCACACATTGGAGGAAAAACGCATGAAACCCGAACAAATCAAACAGGCAGTCGAAGAACAGCGGGCGGTCATCCGCTGGTCGCATGGCAATTGGGAAAATGTAGCCCGGTTGCTGATTTTCGACACCCCCGAAGAAGCAGCTCTGGAAGCCGAACGCGACACGCGCGGGCATTGCTGGTCAATGGCTGATGAAGTTTGGTCAGAACTGGCAACAGACTTTGACCGCGCTTACCGCGCTCACAAAGGGCTGTTGGTGCAACGGTAAAAAAGCCCATCCCGGAATCGGCGCGAAACGGGACGGGCAGGGGGCGGGATAGGTAACGTCCCCTAACAAATTCTACTCGAAGAAAGGATAGGCAACCATTATGCGGCGCGTGTTCGTTTTGCTATTGACCGTGATTATTCTTTTGGGCACGTTCTACGCTGCTTTCGTGGGGCGATCTCTCCAGGCCGGGGCGGGCGGCGGGCAACGGGCGGCACTGTTTGCGGCGGGGCGTCCAACCGTCACACCCTCGCCCCTGCCCCTCCAGGCAACCCCAACCGCCACGCCCTGGTGTGTCATTCGCTCGGGCATGGATGGCGGACGCGTGAACCTGCGAGCGTGCGGCTCCGTATCTTGTCCGGTGCTGGCAGTCCTAACCGAAGGTGACGCGCTCGAAGTCATCCAGCCTGGTGTGTGGGTGACGGTGCGAACCCCGGATGGACTGACCGGCTATGTGTATGTCCGCTACTGCCAGGAGGGCAAATAGCCATGCCTAACACCTTGCCAAGCAAGACGCAAGTTATCCACAAGACAACCTACTGGTATGAGTGCCATTTTTGTGGGCAGTCTTCTACACACGAAGAGACGCCCGAAAATGCCTGGTACTATGCCAACCAAGAGGGCGCATTTTGCCCAAGGGGGTACTGGTATTGTGATAGATGTCTTGACCATGACGAAATCCGTCAAATTATTTTTTCCCAACCCTAATTCCCCAATACGAAAGGATAAAAAACATGTTCAAAAAAATCGGCGCGTTACTTGTCACCATCCTGGGCGGGCTGCTGCTGGTATATTCTGCAACCCGTTCACTGGACTTCATCATGCTCACCTTGCCCCCTGACCGTCAAATTCTAGCGTATTTCGGGCTGGCAGCCTTGGATGGTGGCTTGATTGCCTGGATACTCGCCTACCTGTACGGCTCACGCGGCGGGTGGCAGCGGGCTATCAGTATCCTGATGGTCCTGGTTGACTTGGTGGGCGCGGTGGCCATGTTCACGCTGGACACGCTTTACCAGACCGGCAAAAGCGGCATGACAACCGCCCTGACCCCGGATGAAATACAAAGCGCGGTGCTGGCGCTTTCTGGCGTCATTGCCCTGAATATCGCGGCCACAGTTGCCCATCACCTGACCGACCCCGAAAAACTCAAAGAACAGGCGGAAGAAGAAGCCTTCGCAAAAGTCGAAGACGCCACGCTGAAACAAATTAGCCAGAACGCTGATACTCTGGCGGCACAGGTCGCGCCCATGCTGGCGGCGGACTGGATGCAGAACAGCCGCGCGCGTTACCTAGCGAACCTGGGGACAGGAATCATCCCGACCATTGATGCAACCGCCAAAGACGCGCCTGCCCTGCCTGTGGTGAAAAAGTCGGGCGATTTCTTGTGCCTGCATTGTGGTAAGCCTGTAACGGGTGATAGGCTGTACTGCTCGACTGTCTGCGAACGCGCGGCGCTCGAAAAGCACAAGAACTATACTGACCATCGGCTGGCAGAACTGGACGGCGGACAACCGCAACCGGCGAATGGCTCCCCGCTGATGGGCTTACTAGCGGGCGTTTCCCTGCCTTGGGTGAACGGCAACGGAAATGGGCGCAAGATGTATTTTGACTTGAGCGTGCCAAAGTTTGCGAAGGGAGACGGCGCGCCCGCCCGCCCTTTCGACCCCGGCGCGAAGTCACAGAGTACCGGCGATGCGCAAACCCAGCCTGCGGAAAACTAATCACAACAGGACGGGCCGGGCGGCGGAAGTATTGCAATTTAGCCTGTAAACAGCAAGCGTACTACATGCGCAAGACGCAAAAGGTGACGGCATGACAACACTAATCGCGGTGTACAACTCGGAAGGCTGCATGGGGCGCTGTGATGCGCGCTGCTACGAAGCCCACGAACCAGACTGCGATTGCATCTGCGGCGGGCGCAACCACGGCGCGGGATTGCAACAGGCAATAGAGAACACACGCGCTTTAGCCGAATCCTGGATTGAAGAATACAACCTAGCCCACCACTTAGTCGGTGTATCCTGGACAATCCCAGCCCGAAAACCTGTGCAACTGGCTTTACTCTGACCTTCTGACGAACTGCCCATCACCCGGCTGGGTGGGGTGGTGGGCAGGTGTGAGAGGGGCAGCGATGCCTTAATTGTTACAATGAGACTGTGACCGTAACGCAACCCCAGCAGGCAGGCTTTTAGCGCGCCTGGCTCTTTATGCGTGATTTTGTTTTAGGGGTAAAATTTTCCCAACCCCCAACAAAAAAGGCGGGACCTGGTAGGAACAGGTCACGCCCTGGGGCATGAGATGCGGCTCATGCGTGGTGATTGTATCAGACAGACTCACCGGCGCAAGGGCGGATAACTGCGAGGTGAGGGCATGGATAATCTGGACGAAAAACAAACAGAACGTGAATGGGTATCCCACTCAAACCGCGATGCGGTTACTTTGTCTTCTTTGGTGAGTAGAACACTATTTGAGAACGGAGTAGAAAATCATCTCAGCGGGGGGTGGGGGCCGGTTGAACTTTACATTCAGGCGTTGGGCTTTAATATCCGTTTTACTGAAAAAGAATACGGTTGTGATGCGCGGGTATTCGTTTTTGAAAATAATTCTGGAACTGCCAAACTTGAAGCACTCTGGCAGAAGTTGGTCAACCGGGGCGTAGTGTGGGGCGGACCGTTCAAAAAACAAGCGCCACAGCTGCCCGCAGGTTCACCCGCTGATACTCCAAAAGGAGATAACAAAAAATCGGCAGAGGTTCAGAAGTGGGAAAAGATTGCAGAAGATTTAGGCGTGCCAGATGAAGACTGGCACAGGCTGGCCGTGGGTTTGTATGTAAGCCGTACTGATTTAACTTGTCAGGATATTGCCAAAATGCTGAACCGCGAAGGTGTTGCAAACGTATCGGGGGCACAAGTTGAGAATGTCATATCAGAATACCGGCAGGGCAGTAAAGGCCGAAAAAAAGTAAACATCCCTTATCGCAAAGCAGGGAAACACAAACGCCAAAACAGGGATAAAAGGTCATGAAAATTTAAGATAACCTGGAGTAACCTGATTAAAACTGGTATTTTCCATCTGGAATGCCTGAAGTCAGAATAAAAGGCAACGGACAAAAAACGTTGCCTTTTATGTTTTCAGGTGAACCATGAGCATTGTCAAAATCAAGATACTGTTGGAACAGCCCGAATTCGAGGCCCTGGTCAAACTCTCACGGCTTGACCTGCGCGCCCCCGATGAACAAGCCCGCTATATTCTGCGCCAGGAACTGGCCCGGCGCGGGCTGCTCATTTTTCCAGACCCTAACCAGACGGGCAGCCAAAGCGATGAGTAGCAGGGCGACCAGACCATGACAACCCAAACCGATTACATCCCGGCATTCTTCAAACGGCTGGTCAGGGACGGTGGCGGGGGACTGGCAGCGGCGGATTTTGCGGCCCTGCCTGTTCCCATGCTTGGCATTGCGCTGGCAGTCCACAGCGAAGGGCCGAGCGGCGCGGCGCGCTGGGCCAGGCTGGAAAAGGAACTCAAAGCGCTCAACCTGGTCCCGCTGATTGAGCAGGTGATCAACGCAGACCCGGAGACCGATTTAGCCGTATTGCGCGGCGGGGTTGGGTGGAAAGCCTTTGACCTGGCAGATGTGATTACCGAAAACCTGCCCCCGGTGGAGTGGCTGGTCAAGCCATTTGTATCTCGCCCTAGTGTTACCGCTTGGTTTGGCAAACCGAAGTCACTCAAAAGCCTGCTGGTTTTGGATATGTGTCTTCATGTCGCTGGGCCGCAGCCCTGGCTTTCAAACCCGCAAGGCGACAATGGCTTACAGGTCAACCCGGCGCGCGTGGTATGGCTGGACCTGGAAAACGGCGCGGCCACCCTCAAGCGCCGCATGAAGGCAATCGCGCGGGCACTGGGGCGCGAACCAGAACGCGGGCGGTTTTTGGCGTATTCCATGCCAAACCCCTGGCCAGACCTTAGTCAACCCGAAAACGTGGCCGCGCTGATTAACCGCCTAGACGAATTGG
Source organism: Anaerolineae bacterium (assembly GCA_003130845.1). Lineage (GTDB taxonomy): Bacteria > Chloroflexota > Anaerolineae > Anaerolineales > Villigracilaceae > UBA5195. The sequence goes on along the minus strand of QEXW01000007.1, from coordinate 15,059 downwards.
GTGATGTAGGGATTTTGGTCATTGATCACCTGGGGCAGGCATTGGGCGCAATTGATGAGAACAGCCCGCTAATATCGCAAGTCATGGGAAACATACGAAATATCTCAGAGGCGCGCAACCTGGCAATTATTCTCATTCACCACGCCAAAAAAGGGCAGGGCAAAGACGGCGGCGCGCCTGAGGACCAACTACGCGGGCATGGCGCGATTTTGGCGAATGTGGACGCGGCTTATCTGATTGAACGCGACAGGGTGGACAGGGCAAATATCAAACTGATCCCGGTTGCGGTGCGCGGGGCTGAAACCCCCAATGTCTCAGCCCAATTCAGTTATAAGCAAGATGCAAACCTTGAATTACTCGAAGCGCGCTTCTGGCGCTTGACCTGGCAGACCAATTTCTCGAAGGCGCGTGACACCATTTTGCAGATTTTGACCGCTGGGAAACGTAACCAGACCGAACTAATAGCGGCGGTCAAAATGTTGAAGCCGGAACTCAGCGACAAGAGTATCAGGGATGCTATAGCCACCCTGGAAGGCACACGAGAGATTATTTTTAGGGCTGGCAACAAAGGCGCAAAAATTTACCGGCTGGCCGAAGGCGGCGAAGATGAAAACTAGAGAATACTTGCCCGAAGAAAAAATAGACAACCTTTACAGGCGTGCGCGGCGGTTGGTTGTGGGGGATGCTGACTTTGACCTGGACCAGTTTTTACACTTAGGCGGGCTGCAATTAGGGAGACTAGCCGAAGTCTACCGGCGGCGCGCGGCGGCTTTAGATTTTTGCGCCAAAGCCAGACGGATAGAACGCAAATTGTTTATTCAGAAAAGACAGCATGAAGCCGAACGGATAGGGGAACTTATCCGGGGGCTGTTTCCACCTGGGGAAGCAGATCGGTATTTTTTGTATGGCGAAGATGACGGCGGGCAGTTGGATTGTATATTTGAACACCTTCTGACAAGCGGCATTCTAATCGCTCTGGTAGGCATGGATGATGAGGAAATCAAGAAGGCGTTTTCACATAAAGAAATCTACTTTGACATTTACGAATACGCCTGGTATGGTGACGCATTTCGCAAACTGGTCACCTTGTACGCGGCGCTGGGTGAGTGATAGCGCGGCGGGGCGAGGCCGCACAGCAATAAAATCTGGCTGAAAAGAACGAATCCCTTTATTCGTTTTCTGCTGGCATTTATAGTTGTGTGGCCGCGCGCTGGGAAAAAGCCCAGCCCAGGAACTTATGCTTGTCTGTGTGTCTGTCTACCCCCTTAAAAGGGGGGTAGACAGACACACAGACACAGACCTAAATCACAAAAACACAGAACCTTAACAAAAGTCTGATACCGATAGAGTGATGACAAAGGTACTGATAGATTAATACCGATAGTGAAGCCTATCAACGAATGGCGTTTTTGGGGTGGGCGGGATGGTCTCTGACGTTTTGGCTTAGGCGCTACCTAGCGGCTTTTCTTGTGGTACTTGATCTACTCGCCAGGCATTGGGTTGGTCCTGTTCGGTGGACTATAGCACGGCATTCGGACAGGCACAGACTGGGCAGGTAGGGGGGAGGGGGCATTTTACCCTTTTGAAGCCGAACGTCCTAGGAGTAAATAGGGCGCAAAATTCCGCCTTTTTCCTGGAAACGCTCGATCAGGTCGGCATTTTGCAAAGCGTGGAAATGCCCGGAAAAACCTTCAATCAGTGCTTGGGGTTAGTGTGTTGCTGCCCCGCCTGGCTATCTTTTCGACACTAGGAGATGACATTATGGAAAACACAAACAAAAATGCCCCGGCGGGAAGAACCGGGGCAAAATCCGAAACGTCCGAAGGGGAACGTTTAGAACATTATACACCCAATCCCGAAGAGGCTAAACGGGCTTTGGCTCTGTATTTATCTGCTTTACCAGCTGATTTACGCGCAAAAATGGAGAAGTTCAACTCTCACATTTTGAACGAGGCTTTGAGTGTTGGGAATTCGTCCCCTGAAATTGAGAGTTTACTGCCTCCCTTGAAGACCGTTGACGCGGCGCTCATTTTGAAGACCGAATACCCACCAATTGATTGGATAGTTCCTGAATACCTTGCGCCTGGTCTCACTTTTCTTGTGGGCAAGCCAAAAGTTGGAAAAAGTTGGCTGGCTTTACAGTTGGCCAATTCGGTACTAACCGGTGGGAAAATGTTTGGGAAAGACGTTAAGCCTGGTCGGGTGCTGATCCTGGCATTGGAAGACAACGAACGGCGCTTAAACGACCGCATGAAAAAACAGAATTGGAACGTTTCCCCAGGCTCTGTTGATTTTATGATGTCGGATGCGTTTATGGACCAGATCACGGCTTTGAATGCTGGTGGTGGTAAACGTCTCTTGAAATTCATTGAGAAAAATCGTTACCGTGTGGTGATTGTAGATACTTTTAGCAGGGCAATTCAGGGTGACCAGTTGGACGCGGGAGAAATGACGGAGGCCATCGGCCCCCTGCAGCAGTATGCACTAAACAAGGGCGTAGCGCTGGTCATTATTGATCACATGCCCAAGAATGCCCCTACCCAAAACCCGATTGATCACATCTACGGTAGTGTGGGAAAAGCGGGCGTAACCGATTCTTTGTGGGGGCTATACAAAGAACAAGGCAGGGCAGGCGCAAAACTCGCAATTACCGGGCGAGATGTCGCTGAAACCGAATTAAAACTTGTTTTTGACCTGCGCGGCTTTTACTGGCATTGTGAGGGCGTAGCGAGTGATGTTGAGTTAACTGCTAAAAGAAAAGCGATTCTTGATGCTTTGCGTGATTTAGGACGGGCAAATCTCAAAGAAATTGCAGAAGTAACAGGACAGGATAAAAGTAATTGTCACGGACGGTTACAAGACCTGGTCAATGACGGCAAGATAAGGCGCATCTCACTCGCGCAAACATCAGAAGTTTATTATGAGTTGGTAACCCAGTTGTAGGCGTTGTACCAGTTGTAGCACTTCTGAAGGTGTGAGAAGCGTTACAACACATACAACAGGTACAACCGGAAAGGCGAAAAAATGGCAATAGACTTTATTCGACTGGTCGAAAACGATCTACATCAACAGGCGCGCAAGATTGGCAGGAACTACTTTTTCAAATGCCCGTTTCATGGCGGCGGAAATGAAAAAACCGCCAGTCTTAAGGTAACCAATGGCGATGCCACCCATAACCCCGGCTTTTATTGCTTTTCGTGCAATGAACACGGCGGCGCGGTTGGCTATTTCTTAAAGCGTGGTTACAGTCTTGAAGATGCCCGGCGTATTGTGGGAGAACCAGCCCAACCTTACACGCCCCGCCCCGCTGACGAGATTTACGAATTGCCAGACAATCCGCCCGGCCCCGCCTGGCAAAAGCGCGCGCGCGAATTTATGGCCTATGCCCGCAAGCAGTATGACACGTTTGCACAATCGCGCGAATCTAAAACCGAATTCGACATGACTGATCGAGAGACTGGCGAAAAGATAACCCAGCGGATGGTTCCGGTGGAATGGTGGTTACAGCGCGGCTTAAGCGTTTTGACCGGTCAACATTGGGGCATAGGTTACAACCCGAAAGACTGGTATATCTCGCGCGCCGATTTGGGGCTACCGGTTGAGGAAGGAAAGTCTAAAGTGTGGCTTCCCCAGGGCTTTGTCATCCCCTGCCAAGTGGGTGCTGACCTTTGGTATATCAAAATCAGACGCCCACAAGGTAACCCTAAATATATCCACATCCCTGGCAGTGTGCCCGCCCTTTACATGGCTGAGAACCTGGTCATGTTCAAAGACCGGTCGGTGGTCTTTACCGAGGGTGAACTTGACGCCCTGCTGGCCTGGCAGGAAGTCGGAGACCTGGCAGGTGTAGCCACACTGGGAGCGTCAACCAATGCGAAGCGCTTCAACGTGGCTACATGGGGCTTGTATCTGTTGTACCCGAAGTATCGTTTTACTGTCTATGACTTGGACGAAGCCGGGCAAAAAGGCGCTGAAGACCTGGCGCGCTTCAACTTTCAGCGATTGACTCTGCCACAGGTGATGCCTTTTGACAAAGACATCACCGATTATCACAATCGAACCGGCTTGTTTAGAGAATGGTTTGTATCTGAACTAGCAAAGTATCCTGGTGCGTTACTGGCTTTGACCAGTCAAGAATCCTGGATTTGGTAAAGGCAGGTGTAATCATGCCACGTAAAATCCCTGACTTGCAACTGATAGAACTCACCGGCGCAACTTTCCCCGATCTGGAATCGGCGCAAATGGCCGCCCGCTCTATAATAGCCCACGACCTGGCGACCACCTTGCGTGGTTTGTTGGCCATAGGCGTCTTGGTTGTCAGAGACGGCAAAATCTATCCAAATCCCCGGAGGTGACTGAATGCCTGAATACAATCCACCCCCCGTTGACCTACCCCCTGGCTCGCTGGTATTCGCCTATTTGCGTGATTCAGGTGGTCCTACCCAGGAAGGCAGCACGGCACAACAAGAACGTGAGATTGTTGCCTATTGTCGCGTGCATGGGCTGGCGCTTACGCACATTTTTTCAGATGTGGCCCGCTCAGGCGGTAAAGTGGACGGGCGCGCCCAATTCATGGCCATGATAGACGCCACCAAAGACCCCGCCACCCGTCCCCAGGGGTTGATTATCTGGAATTTTGCTCGCTTCTCGCGCGATGTGGATGATTCGGATTATTACAAATCCATGCTGAGAAAGCGCGGGGTGGTTATTCATTCCCTGACAGACATGATTCCAGACGGCCCCTATGCGCGCCTGGTAGAAAAGGTGATTGACATAGCCAATGAAGAAAAGCGGCGTCAAAACTCGCGCGATGTAAAGCGCGGCCTAGCTGCCTTGGTGCGTGAAGGCTTTTCCCCTGGTATTCCCCCTCGCGGTTATAAGGCGGTGCAAGTTTCACGCGGTGAAACCAGAGATGGCAAGGCGCGCATGGCGTCACGCTGGGAACCTGACCCAGAATTGTTCCCCCTGGTTCAACTGGCCTGGCGGATGCGCGCCGAAGGCGCAAGTTATAAGCAAATCCAAGAGGCAACTGGCGGCAAGTTATACCGCTCGATCAACTGCTGGGTAGACTTCTTTCGGAATCGCTCATATCTGGGTATTGCCCGCTGTGGTGAACTGGAATTTCACAATCACCATCCGCCAGCCATAACACCTGAAACCTGGGAAGCCGTCAAACGGGTAGAACGCAAACCTAGAACCGGCATAAACAGCCCAAGAAGCAAGGCTTACCCTTCTCTGCTGGCTGGCTTATCTATTTGCTCACATTGCGGCGCGGCAATGGTCCATCATAAGGGGCATAACTGGCCTTATTACATTTGCGGCACGAAAGACCGTAAAGGGAACTTATGCCCCAACGCCCGGCGAATTGGCGCGCGCAAGGTGGAAACCCTGGTGATTGAGACAGTCCTAAATCGAATCCTTACCCCTGCTTTTGTGAAGGACCTGCTCGAGGAGACCCGTCTTCAACTTCAAGACACCATTATCATAGAACGCGAAATTGAAACCAGGCGCGAAGCCCTCAAAATCACCCAGCGCGGCATAATGCGCTTACTGGATTTGCTCGAATCTGGTCAATTGGACACGCAAGACGTAAAAGACAGACTCAAGCAGCGCGAAGGTGAAAAAGCCCGTTTGCTCTATGAGATCAACCAATTGGAGGCGCGTTTACAGTCGTCACAGATTGAAATTACTCCTGAAGCCCTGGCGCTGGCGCTCTCTGTTTGGCGCGGTGAACTGGAAGACCTGCACACAGCGGGCGATGTAGCCGCTTTGCGCCGAACCTTGACCCGTTTCATCACCAAAATTGAACTGGACTATACTCACGTCAGAATCTGTTACACTTACCCTATAGACGGCTTGATAACACCCAAAACGTCCCAGAACTTTGGGGGCACCTGATTATGAAAACGGCGAGAGGATGAGAATGAACATCCTCTCGCTTGTTTTATGGGTGGGTTTCTGCTTGCCAGGGGAGTTTGGTCAGGTCTACGTTTCCGCCGGATAGAATGATTCCTATACGTTTGCCTGTCAGGTCAATTTTGCGCTCGAACAGCAGACCCAATGGCACGGCAGCCGATGGCTCGATGATGATTTTGGCGCGTTCCCAGGTGAAGCGCATGGCTTCGATGATGGCTGTTTCACTGACTGTGACAATTTGCTCCACCCGTGCGCGAATGATGGGGAAGGTGAGTGTACCAAGCGAGGTGAGTAGTCCATCGGCTATCGTTTTGGGGTTGTGCGAGGGTAGGATGGTGCCAGCTTGTAGGGAGCGATAGGCATCATCGGCTTGTTCCGGTTCGGCGGCGATGACGCGCACATTGGGGTGTGTTTCGGTGGCGGCGATGGCTGTACCACTCAATAGGCCACCCCCTCCTACCGGGGTTAGAATGATGTCTAGGTCGGGAACTTCTTGGAGTAGTTCCAATGCCGCTGTGCCTTGCCCAGCAATGACCATTTCGTTGTTGTAGGGGTGTATTTCGATGGCCCCGGTGCGGGCGATGACTTCAGTTTTGGTGTTTTCACGTGCTTCTAGGGTCGGTTCGCAAAACGTGATTTGTCCACCATAGCCTTGTACGGCCTCTTTTTTTACTTGAGGGGCTGTGTGGGGCATGACAATATAGGCTGGAATGCCACGCATTCGTGCTGCTAGTGCTAGTGCTTGAGCATGGTTGCCGGAAGAGTGTGCGACAACGCCGCGTGCTGCTTGTGTGGCAGAGAGAGAAAAAACCGCGTTGGTTGCGCCTCGAAATTTGAAAGCACCTACTTTTTGTAGATTTTCACATTTTAAGAAAAGTTTTGCTCCTACTTTTTGGTTGAGGCTTTCACAGGTCAGGACCGGCGTGCGGTGTATGTAGGGTCGTATGCGTTCTGCTGCAGCCAGAATGTCGTTGAGGGTGAGAGGCATGGGTGGTCTCCTTTTGGAGGTGAAGAGGATTGTGCCATAGGGCCAATTGTTGATGTTTTGACTCGTGCTACAATTTGCGCTTGAATTTCAAATTTGCGTTTTTGGTGATTGAGAAAGGAGCGTATGATGAAATCTTATCGCAAGGAATTATGGTTCAATATCCCTGCCCGGCGTGGGTTTGTTAATATTACTCCACAGGTTGAGGCTTGTTTGCGTGAAAGTGGCATTCGCGAAGGGTTCTGTCTGGTTAATGCTATGCACATCACGGCCTCGGTTTTTATCAATGATGACGAGAGTGGCCTGCATCATGATTATGAGGTCTGGTTGGAGCAGTTGGCGCCGCACGAGCCTGTTGGGCAATATTGGCATAATCGCACCGGGGAAGATAACGCCGATGCGCATCTTAAGCGACAGGTGATGGGGCGGGAGGTGGTTGTTGCTATTACGAACGGTAAGCTTGATTTTGGCCCTTGGGAGCAGATTTTTTATGGCGAGTTTGATGGTCGCCGCCAGAAGCGGGTGTTGGTGAAGATAATTGGGGAGTAGAAGCGGGGTGTTACCAATCCCATGCTGTTATGTCGGCGTGCTGGATGGTGAGTTGGTTTACTGTTTGTTGTAGTGCGTTGTGTGCTTGCTCGATGGTTGTTTCGCGGAAGCGGATGGTTCCTGTGCTGATGGGCGTTTGTGCTAGAAGGGGCTGGTCGGCAGTGATGAGGGCGGCAATTTTGGGGTAGCCACCGGTCGTAGGACTGTCGGCTTGCATGACGATGGGGAATCCATCCGGTGGAACTTGGATGTTGCCGCGTACCATTCCTTCGGAGAGTATCTCACCAGTCCGGTGCCGTTCGAGTGGTGGGCCAAGCAGCCGGTAGCCGGTGCGGTCTGAGGTGGGAGAAATGGTGTATGTGCTGGTGTAGAAGGCGGTGAGGGAAAAATAATTTGCTTGGGGGCCAGGCAGGACGCGTAGGGTAGGGTTGAGTGGATAGTTGATGGGGGATGCTAGGGTGCGCGCAGCCAGAGCCGGGAGATGGCTGCGCGATGCGCCGATGGGTAGCAGGTCGCCGGGGGCCAGGGGGGGCGGGCCGAGGCGGGCTAGAACGTATGTTGAGCGGGAGCCAAGCATGAGGGGCGTGTGAAAGCCTCCATGAGCGGCGAGGTAGGCCCAGTTGCCGGGTCCCTGTTTTTCGAGTCGAATCCGCCTGTTTTTTCTCACAAAAATGGAAGCCCACATTTGCATGGGGCGCTCGTTGATGAAGAGCGCAAAGCCTGGGCCGGTTGTTGCAATTAGGCAATCTGTGAGCGCGAGAAACTCGGCCGAGGTGTAACCAATTTCGAGTGTGGCGGCTTCAGGAGGGTTGTTGACGAGCAGGTTGGCAGCGCGGTGTGCGAGCCAGTCCATAGGGCCACTGACCGGTACGCCGAAGGCTTGCCAGCCACGCCGTCCACTATCCTGAATGGTGGTCAGGATGGAGGGGGTGAGAGTTTGAAGCACAAGCTGTGAATAGCGGTAAGGTTTCGAGTGGGGCGGGGAAGTCGTGCAAGATGGTTTCGCCTTGGTATTGTGTGCCTGTCCAGTAGTTGCACCAGACGCCGGGCGGCAGGTATATGTCGCGGGTGCGTTGCCCTGGGTGTACGACGGGGGCAACCAGGATGTCATTGCCGAGCAGGAACTGGTCGTTGCAGGTGAGGGCGTGTTCGTTGTGTGGGGCTAGCCACCAGAGTGGACGAATGATGGGTTCCCCGGTCTGCGCCGCTTGGCGTGCTTGTGCTAGGATGTGTGGGGCAAATTCTAGATGCAGTTCGGCGTAGCGACGGCACAGGGCGTTGCATTCGGCGCCGTAATCCCAGGGGGCGAGGCTGAATTGCATGGCAGGCAGGAGGGCGTTGAGTTGAGTCCAGCGAATCATCAGTTCGGCATCGGCGAGGCAGTCGTAGGCGTTGCCGCCAATCATGTCTGGTAGGATGAAGGGGTAGCCACATAGTCCGAGTGAGAGGATGCCGCTTAACACGGAGTGCAGGCCGTTATCTAGTCCCCAGCTGGATTCTTTGTCCCACTGGCGGAAGAAGATGGGTGCGCGCTGGTTTTTCCAGGCGGAGCGGACTTCGGTGAGACGGAAGTGTTGTGCGATGAACTCGATGTAACGCTGGGTGTATTGGTTGGGGTGAAGGGTTTCGGTGCTGAGGGCGTCAGATGGGAAGAAGACGGCTTCTCCGGCGTCGAATTTGTAGCCGTCTAGGCCGGTCTCTTGTTGAAAGTGGGCTAGGCGTTCTCGGAACCAGGCCAATGCGCGTGGGTTGGTTACATCAAGCAGGCCGCCTATTCCTTGCCACCAGCGCACTGGGTAGGGCGTTCCATCGGGTTGGCGGAGTAGGTAGCCTTGTGCGCTGGCTTCGGCAAAGGTATCTGATGCGGGGTCGAAGAAGGGAATGACCCAGGCGGTGACTTGGAAGCCTTGTTCGTGCAGGCGGGCAATCATGCCACGGGGGTCTGGAAAGCGGCGTGGGTCAAAGGCCAGATCGCCATAGTGCATTTGCCAGCGGTCGTCAATTTCTAGCACGCCGTAGGGGTAACCGTTTTGGATGATTTCATCGGCAAAGTTCAGGATGGTTTCCTGCGTGATGAACATTTTGTAGCGCGCCCAGGTTGTCCAGGTGGGCAGACGAAAGAGTTGCTCTGGCGGTATGTCGGTAGGGTGGCCGAAGTGGTTGGTCAGGTATTGGTAGGCTGCACGGGCGTTTTCGCTTAGGTGAATGGTTAGGTGCAGACCAGGGCCGCTAAAAGTTAGGTGCCCATCACCGATTCCGCCTGGGTCGGCAAAGGGGCGATGGGAAAATGGGCCTTTGTCGGCGCCGAGTGTCCAGTGGTAACGAGGGTAAGTGATGGGCGGTTGGTTGATGCCAACAGAGACAGGGCTGTGTGCAATAATGGAAATGCCTTGTGAGGAAAACCAGGCGGGGTGGGGTTTGCAACTCTGTCCGGCAGGCCCGTTGTCGAAGGATTGAAAGGGGCTTTCGGGCAGCATGAGGCGGTTGAGCGGGTATTGTTGGTGAATGAGTTCGCCATGGCCGTACCAGTAGCCGTTCATTTCGAAGGAGAGCGAAAATTGTGCTGTTTCAGGCCAGACGCGTAGGTCACAACCGTGACCATTGGGTATGATGGATAGGGTGCAGGAGGAGAATTCTACATTCAGGCCAATGTCGGTTTGATGGATGGCGAGAACAGGCTGTGGGTGCGGGCTGGTTCGCAGGCAGATGTTCCCCGAACGACAGCCGGTCAGCCGGAAGTGTGGTTCACGCTCAATGGAAAGTAGGCAGTTTTCGATTTCCAGTAGCATGGCTTATGCAGGGTGGTTGGTTTCGGCTAGTTCACGCATTTCGGCAAGCAGGCGCGATTCTTGGTAGCGGGTGAAGATGAGCCCGGCCGCGAAGCAGAGCAGGAAGCCGACGATGCCGCTTAGGCGGATGCCCAGGTCGTTACCAGGGTCTTTGCCCAGTGTGAGGAGGATGGCAAAAACGAATATCCCTAACGTTTGGCCAATTTTTTGCATGAGTGTGCGGGCGGCAAAGTACATGCCTTCTTTGGCTTCGCCGGTTTTGAGGGCATCGTGCCCGGCAATGTCGGCTAGGATGGCGTTGGGTAGTACTCCGAGGAAGGCTAATGGTACGGCATAGAATAGGACGAGTGCGTAGGCTTGGGCTTGTGGCGAGAGAGGAAAGCGCCCTAGGAAGTATACGCCTATGAAGACGACGCTCATGGCCAGGAAGGAGAGGACGACCAAAATTTTCTTGCCTACTTTGCGCGCCAGAAGGTTAACCAGTGGGTAGAACACAAAGGAGCTCAGAACCATGATGGCCAATAGGCTGCCTACAAGAGCCTCTGGCTGACCCAGTAGGACGGTGATGTAGAATAATAGGCCTGTGTTGATGATGGCTAATCCCATGAAGTATGAAAAATCGGCGACGACGTAGTAGATGAAATGGGGGTTGCGGAAGGTCTGGCGCAGGGCATCCATGAAGGGTACGCTGGTTGGTTTGCTGCGGCAGTAGCGCCGTTCGTCAATGAACATCACCGGGCTGAGCATGAGCAGGAAGGAAAGTAGTGCAAGTGCGCCAATGGCTATCTGGATGGCGTTCATGCGGTTTGAGACACCAAGCGCTGTTTGAAAGACGTCGGCCAGCAGCGGGGTTTGGGCGGCAACGATGATACCTAGGGCGTAGGTTATCGAAATCCAGGTTGATAGGTTAAGGCGCTGGTTGGAGGTATGTCCGAGTTCTGGCAACAGGGCAAAGTAGGGCGTGACGTAGGCGGTCAAGAAGGTGTAGAAGAGGGCTTGCACAATGATGACCCAGACGATGTTCCATGGGCTGATTTGCCCAACCGGCGGGACGAACATGAGTAAGCAGAAGAGTGCCGCCGGGAACGCTCCGGCGAGCATGAACGGAATCCGCCGTCCTCGTGGATGTTTGGAGCGGTCACTGAGGGAGGCAATTAAGGGGTCGGTGATGGCATCAATCAGCCGGCCCGAGGCAGCAATCAGCGAAACGGCGTTAAGAATGCCCAGGAAGATGACTTGGGTAATGAGGAAGGGGATGCCCGCATCTTCGGGTGGAACGTAGAAGTAGACTAGCATTAGGCCGATGATGTTGACCAGGGTGGACCAGCCGAGCTGTCCAATGGCGTAGGCCATCTGGCGTCCAAATGGTAGGTCTTCAATGGTGTGGGTGGGAGAGGAATTTGTCATGGGAGGCTCCAGGGTAGCGGATGGGGCAACGGATGTGGCAACGGATGTGGCAACGGATGGTGAAGCGGATAAGCGGATGGGGCAGCGGATGGTGAAGCGGATAAGCGGATGGGGCAGCGGATGGTGAAGCGGATAAGCGGATGTGGCAACGGATGGGGCAAGGGATGGGGGCAACGGATGGTAAAGGTGATAGTAATGTGTAAGCGCTGTAAAGTTGTTTTTACCACAAAGAATAAAAAATGTTAGAGACAATTTTTACAAATGTATATATCATGTTTGGATTGTACATGATGTATGACTAGGATGGATGAGAGAATTGCATGGATTTCACCGATTCTGTGCGAGGAATGAAAGTGTGCGGGCAAGCACTTGTTCAAATTCGATATCTAAGATGATGGTATGGTGGGATTGTTCCATCCAGTGTAACTCTTTTACCGGGGAGGTGATGCTTTGTAAGATGACTTGCCCGGTTTCGGGGGCGACGGTTTCGTCAAGGCGTCCTTGAAAGATGAGCACCGGCTGATGGATGCGGGGTAGAAGTGGTAGGGTGGCTTTTTGGAATTGTAATAGTTGGATAATTCCTTTCAGGGGTAGGCTCGGGTAGCCTTGCCATTTGTCAGGGTTGTCAAGTTTGCTGCGCCCAATTTGAGACATGAAAGCCGAACCGAGGTAGAGTTTTATTTGGTCGAGCCAGGTCATGTTTACCACCAGGGCTGGGGCGTAGAGTAGGATGCCTTTGATTTGTGGGTGGTGTGCTGCTAGGTAGAGCGCTAGTACGCCACCCATCGATTCGCCACCCACCCATACTGTTTCGCAGGTTTCAAAAAGGCGCATCAGAGTTTCTTGTCCGGTTTGGACCCAGTCTTGCCAGCGGGTATGGTTCAGGTCGTCAGGTTGGGTGCCGTGTCCGGGTAAGAGCGGGCCTGCAACGGTGTATCCTTGTCGGTGCAGCCGTTCAGCAAGGGGGCGCACTTCGGCTGTCGTGGCGGTGTAGCCATGGGAGAGCAAAATGCCGGTCGGTCCATTTTTCCAAAAGAAAGAATCCCCATTGAGATGGGGATTGTGTAGTTTGGAATTGCCTTGTGTGGTCATGGGGTTCCTTATTCCGTTGCTGTGTAAAGGGTGTAGGATGAAATGGGCGTTGGCTTTATCCCGTGCTTTATCCGGTGCTTTATCCTTTCACGCCGCTGGAGGCCACGCTTTCAACAAAGAAGCGTTGGCCAAGAATGAAGACGATTAATGGCGGTAGAATGGCGATGGCAGCGCCCGCTAGGATGAGATTGGGGGTGTCCGAGGCACGCCCACGTAGAACGTTGAGCGCTAAGGTCAGAACGTGATTCTTTTCGTTGCCTACGTTGATGACCACTAGCGGCCAGAGGAAGGAGTTCCAGGCGTAGAGGAAGGTGAAGGTGGCTTGGGTGGCTAATGCGGGTACACTGGCAGGGATGATGATGTCCTTGAGGATTTGCAGACGCGATGCGCCATCGAGTAGGGCTGCTTCTTCAATTTCTTTTGGGAAAGTGATGAAATGCTGGCGCATGAGGAAGGTGCCGTAGGCGGTGAAAATCCAGGGAACGATGAGAGAGGCTAGGCGGTCGGTCCAGCCGATTAGGACCATTAATTGATAGAGTGGCACAATCAGCATGACGAACGGTATCATGATGGTGCCAAGGTAGAAGACGAATAGGGTATCACGCCCAGGAAATTTGAGCCGCGCAAAGGCATAGCCACCTAGGACGGAGGTTGCGAGTTGTCCGATGACAACCAGGATGGTGACCAGGGCAGTGTTGGTTAAGGCGCGGTCGAGCCCTTGCAATTCGATGACTTTTTGGTAGTTTTCTGGGTGCCAGGTGATGGTCTCAACCGGTTGGCTGAGGCGCACGTTTTGGTAGGCTTTGGTTTGGGGGTTTTCTGGGTCTATGAATTCGCCAACGGTGGTTTGGCTGAGTTGAATCATTGGCACGCTTTGTCCGTCTATGGTGACTTGGAAGAGGGGTTCTTCTTTGCCGTTCACGGTTACAGTTTGACCGGTGGGGGTGACTTCACTCAGGAAGCGTTCAATAACGGCGCTAGGGTTATCTGGCGGGGCAAAGGTGCCAATGCGAATGTTGCTGCGCACAAGAGCAAATTCGCGACGTTGTCCGTCTTTTTCTACGTAGTAGAGCGGTAGTTTTTCAGGGTAGCCTGCTATTTCGATGAAGGCTGGTTCACGCGGCAGCAAGCGTGGGGGATAGCGGAAGGTGTCGGCGGGCAGTTTGAGCGAGGTGGTGAGCATGTAGATGAACGGGAAGAGCATGACCAGCGCAAAGAAGGTCAAGATGATGTAGATGCTCAAGTTCTTGAGAAAGGTGATGACTCGATAGGATTTCATTGCCGGTCCTCCACGTTCAGTTTTCGTAGATGCTGCTACGGCGTTGTTGACGGAATTGAATCAGCGTCAACCCAAAAATGACGATGAATAAGACCCACGCTAGGGCTGAAGCATAGCCTTGTTTAAAGTTCTGGAAGCCGCTACGGTATAGGTATAAGACTAGGGTGATGGTGGAGTTGTTGGGGCCTTCGGGTGGGTTCATCAGGATGAAGACTTGTTCGAAGACTTGCATGGCTTGGATGGTGGTGGTGGAGACGACGTAAAACGTAGAGGGGGCGAGTAAGGGTAGGGTGATGCGCCAAAATTTGTCCCATGCGCCGGCGCCATCTACGGTGGCGGCTTCGTATAATTCGCCAGGGATGTTTTGTAGGCCCGCTAGGAATAAGACGGTGTTGAAGCCCATGGTTTGCCATGCGGCTATGATGACAATGGATAAGAGTGCGGTGCGCTCGTCGGAGACCCAGCGGATTTTGGGGTCTATTAGACCGGCGTTGAACCAGCTATTGAGGAATTCAATGGTGAGTGTGATGAAGTAGTTGATGTAGCCGACGGTGGCGTTGTACAGCCATTGCCAGACCAGAGCAATGCCTACAATGGCGGCTATGCTCGGGATGAAATAAACTGCTCGGAAGAATTTCATGCCCGGTAGTTTGCTGTTAAGGATGTTTGCTAGGAAGAGGGCAGGGATGACGCTAAGCGGGACAACCAGCAAGGCATAGGTGAGGGTGTTGCGCAGCGCTAGCCAGAAGAAGCGGTCTTGCGCGCCAAGTAGTAGGCCACCATTGCCGATTTTTAGACGCCCTACTTCATCGTAGATGTTAATATCTAGCACTTCACGCGCGAGTTGGTCTGGTGATGCCAGGGGTTTGATGGTGATGTTGAGGATTTTGGCGTAGTTGGCAAGACCTACCCAGTTGGGTGTGTTGAAGGCATCGGAATCGGTAAACGAAAAGTAGAAGGACAGGAGCAGCGGGCCGGCAAAGAAGATGAGAAAGCCGAGTAGGTTGGGGGAGAGAAATAGCCAACCGCTCAGCATTTGCTC
>QEXW01000045.1 GCA_003130845.1 Anaerolineae bacterium | reverse complement strand
TGCCCCATCCGCTTCTCCGCTTCCCCCATCCGTTGCCCCATCCGCTGCCCCATCCGCTTCTCCGCTTCCCCCATCCGCTGCCTCATCCGCTGCCCCATCCGCTGCCTCATCCGCTGCCCCATCCGCTGCCCCATCCGCTTCTCCGCTTCCCCCATCCGTTGCCCCATCCGCTTCTCTGTCGGCACAAAAAGAGCTTCTGCGTCGAATCATCCGCAAACTAGCGCACATTCTTGCGCTCACCATTTGGTGGGGGCGCAAAGCCGGCCAGACCATACGTGACAATCTATCAAAATTTATTCCTCGCCTCTTGCCTGGAGATGGACATCCCCCTGTATTGTTAGGCTGCTCATGGCCGTTCTTCTTATCGGTGCTTTTGCCCCTTATCTTGATAGTGATTGGAGTGACCATCTACACCTACATTGGTGTTCCTCGCCAAGTACAAAGCTACTATCGTACGGCAGAAGAATTTCGCCAAAAAGCACATACAGCCACCGACCCGCAACTTAAGCGTGAATACTGGAAGACCGCATTACAAATGCTTGACACCGCGGAAGAATATGTCTACCTTACCGGTTCAGCACTCGAATTACGCAACGAAGCCCAAGCGGAACTTGATGCGCTCAACAAAATAACGCGTGTCGAATTACAACCTGCCCTAAGCATGTCACTCAGTCGTGGCTTAGAAATTACCCGACTGGCTGCTTCTGATACAGATGTTTACCTACTGGATGCCACCAGTGGCTCCGTGCGTCGAGCCGTTTTCAATGGAAAATTATTTGACCTAGATAGCACCTTTCGCTGTGGCCCAGGCGAATACGATGGAATCCGCATCGGCCCTCTACTTGACATCATTGCCCTACCGCGTGGAAATCCCCTAGGTGCCACCTTACTCGGGGTAGATGCATCGGGAAATTTACTGTACTGCATTCCTGGCTCCAGACCGCGCGCTGCCTTTCTACAAATGCCAGAAACGGGTTGGAAGCGAATTACCGCAGTGGCATACGATGCCAACAACCTATACGTGTTAGATGCGCCTGCCAGTGCTGTGTGGGTTTACTTTGGCACAACCGATGGCCAGTTCCCTGGCAAACCCTATTACTTTTTTGAGAACCAAATACCGACTGCCATGCCCTTGGCCATTGACCTAGCCGTCAATGGAGATGACCTGTACATTCTATTTCGTGACCCCCAAACCCAAGATGGTTACCTAACCACCTGTACCCTTAGCCGTCTTGTCACTGCCCCTACGCGTTGCAATGACCCAGTATCCTTGATAGATACTCGTCCTGGCTACCAAAGCGGCGTTCGCCTTCCTGATGGCAAATTCTCACAAATTGCTTTTTCTGGTCCACCCGACCCGGCGGTTCTGCTTTTACAGCCATTTACCCAAGAAATCTTCAAATTCAGTCCGCGCTCGCTTGAACTTCAAAAAATCCTGCGTGACCAGCCCAATACACCGAGTTTGCTACCCAAAGGTGCCGAAGGAATCGTCACGGCTATGACCTTCAGCCCCAACAAATCCCTATTTCTTTTCGTTGGCGGCGAGTTATATGTAGCCTTTAATGTGCCGTAGCAGAAAAAACGGATGATTACTTCTCTAAAATATCCGCTCGCACAAACACCGCTCTTTTCGTATTCGGGATGTCAAATCGTACAAAACCATACCGAGAAGAGTCTGACAAAAATTGATGCCACTCCTCATCTTTATCAAACCGGGCATCGTTTGATAGAAGATTAGACAATACAATCATGCCAACTTCTTTTTTCTGCAAATACTGAAAAAACGAGACATTTTTCTCGTATTCTGGAACACGCTGAAAGTGATCACCGAGATAAATAGCATAACCTCCGTCGGCTTCGAGCAAGTTCACTTGTCTTTGAATGTTCAAAGCCTGGATAAACCGAATCGTTTGCAAATTAGGTTGACCCCGATTGACTCTGAAATATGGAGTGAGCGCAACTATCAAAAGACCTACCAAGACCAACTGCTGATACAAACCACCTGCCCTCTTTTGCACCATAGTATCTGTCTGACTGGCGGCATTGGCACCCACAAGAACAGTGAAGGATACCGCTAACAGAGAATACACCATCAACAAATAATGTTCCCGGGGATAAATCAAAATAGTTGAAATCACCCCTGGTAATGGAAACAACCAGAGCAGGAACAAAACTGCTCGATACACCCGAAAATTCTCTCGAACTTTCTCAAAAGAAAAGGCAAACAATCCCACAAAGAAGACCATCACCAAAGATTTGGAAAAGAGATCCGTTGGAAAAAAGACCGGTAAAACAGCTGTCAGCACCACATTCAACGTCTTCCGCAGGTTATAAGCAACGTGTTGCAAAAACATCCCAGGATTGTTCCACGCTGCTTCACCAACACTCGCCACTGCACCGAAATGTTGCGAGACAATCTCTTTCCAATTCGTCCAAGGATTCAAATCGCTGCCTGTCCAGGCCACCCAATTAAGCGCAAAATGTTGACCAAACGCAATCATGCTTCTTGTGCCTTGCACTGGAATACCAAGAGCCGGAATAACCACAATCGAAACCAGCCCATACAGCACCAAGGGAACTAGAGGAATCTGCTTGGTAGCCCGCCACTGATAAATCAAGAGACCCAAAAAAACGCACACCAGCAAGAGATACACCACAAAATACTCTGGCCGCACATACGATACAAACAAAGCCCCAACGGACGCAATTGCACTGTTGAGCAACGCAGTTTGCTTATAACTGATAGCCAAAAAAGTCACCAGCGCAACAATCAACCCGAAATGAGATACCTTCGGCCAAGTATATGGATTACCGCGCGAAACCAAAAACAACCAGGCTACGGCTAGGCTAATCGGTATGGATACCCGATTTCTTCGTAAAAGCGCATATACCAACATGGCTGGTAAAATAATCATCAATTGGTGGTTCACATAATATAGGTGCACACGATCCGCTACAAACCATGAGAGAATAAAATACCATACCGCATAGAGTGGAGCCGCTTGGGCCGGTGGGAGTCCAAGCGTTGGAAGTTTGACCCCTGTATACAGATACACACTTTCATCGTATAACCCAATATCTAAATCTGCTTCCATACCCCACACAAACTTGAGACCAGCAGCCAAAATAACCAAAATTGCCAGCCAATCCATCACCGAAATTCGCTTCAAATTCATAGGGTTCTCCGCGTATACTTGGATTCAATCAGTGAACTGCTCGACATCTCAAACATCCATCCCGCTGCCCTAAAGACGACACAGTTCAGATGGTGGAATGATGCAAAATTATACCTGTGAAAGTTATGTAATCGCCCTCTTTGGATGAAAGAGTGAAAGACGCCCCAACCAAACAAACTGACCATCGTTCAAAACTCCAAAGGATACACAATGATAGATTTCCTTAAAATCCTTTTTGGTCTGAAAAAAAACGTACCTGAGCCCTCCCTAGACTTGCCGGTTGTCCTTACGCCGCGCGTTTTGCTGGTCGTCTTCGACCCCATGATGAACCCCGCTGGCGAAAAACTCAGCAAATTCGCCGGATGGAATCCCGTTGAAACCTTAATCAACGAATACATTCGTGACATTACGGAATGTAGCGCAGGCCTGGTTCGGTATCAAATTGTAGAACGCATTGAAATCAACGAGTTCCCACCCAAAATAGACGGTTTTCGCTACACACCCCAGACCTTTGCCGAGGTCATGCGCCGCTCCTCGCCACCACATCAACCTGATTTAATAAACTACAACGAATTCCTGACACGCTTCAACATCCTGCGGCGTATTGCCCAACGCGAGATTGATGAAGTTTGGGCATTTGGTTTTCCTCATGCAGGTTTTTACGAATCGGTCATGGGTGGCCCAGGGGCCTTCTTCTGCAATGCCGACCCGCTCATTGGCACGTCCCGCGCCGGAAGACGTTTCATCATCATGGGCTTCTCATACGAACGCGGCGTTGGTGAAATGCTCGAATCCTTCGGGCATCGTGCCGAATCCATCATGGAAAAAGTCTACCAGCGCACACGCCCCTCCGAAAATCTTTGGAAAAAATTCATTCGCTACGAACAAACCCATCCCGGACAAGCCGAATGCGGCAATGTTCATTTCGCTCCCAACAGTGAACGCGATTACGATTGGGGCAACCCGCGTACGGTCCTCAGTCGCTGCGATGATTGGTACAACTTCCCTGCGTTCAAGGGAACCATCAAACCGGTCAATTGTGCTGAATGGGGCGGTGGCGACATCCGCGCCCATCACAAATGGTGGCTCAGCCATTTTCCAAAAGTTGCCGGCCGCACCAATGGAATTGCCAACAACTGGTGGCAATACATCATAGACCCTAACCACGTTTAGTACTACTTTACCCTGCGCTTTATCATGCTCTTCTCATTGAAGTCAGCCTCGAAACAGGTTACACTACAAGTATGGAGGCTGCTATGAAAGAACGTAGAACGCTTGAGCGCAAATATCTGATGGTCTATTCACGCGTCTTCGACCGACTGACCGGCAAAATTTTAGGTTACCTCTCCGACCTCAGCCCCAAAGGTGCCATGATTATCAGTGACGACCCCTTGACAGAAAACACACCCGTTGCACTGCGCCTAGATTTGCCTGACCCCTTGCTCTTCTCCGCAGACCACCTCAACTTACAGGCGCGCGTAGCGTGGTGTCAACCTGATATTGACCCCTCGTTTTACAACATCGGCTTTGAATTTCTTGATGTAAAAGACCAAGAACGAGCGATTATTGAAGAAATGATTGTGGCGTATGAGTTCCGCCGCGACTTACCCAACTACCCCATTTCACCCTCCGTTCTTGAATAGTCAACTCATGACATACCAAGAGCCATCGCGTCCCATTCCTGAATCCTACTGGGTCATCCCTGGTCAATTTCTCGCCGGTGAATATCCTGGCGTCTTGTACTTTCCTGAGCTGACCCGTAAACGGTTGGATTCCTTTCTCTCTGCGGGATTTGATACATTTTTTGACTTAACCACTCCAGGCGAAATTGAACCGTATCAACTTCTGCTCCAAGAACAAGCCGGTTACTACGAACGAACAATCCACTATCGTCGCTTCCCGATTGGTGATTTTGGCCTTCCCACCCCATCCCAAATGACCATCATCCTAAATGCCATTCAGGCCACCCTGGCTGATGGACACAAACTCTACTTGCATTGCTATGGCGGCATTGGACGCACCGGCACAGTGATTGGCTGTTACCTTGTTCAGCAGGGCTTAAGTGGTCAACAAGCCCTCGACCAGCTTGCCACTTGGTGGAAGCGCGTTCCAAAATCCAGCCGCTACCCCCATTCTCCTGAGACCCTACAACAAGAACAATTCGTTCGCGCGTGGCGTCAACATGCACTTCTCACCAACCCATGAACTGGCACGCCCGCTATCGGCAACAGGCGCGCTGGACCCAATCTTTGCGCGCTTACCTTTTCGGCAAAGCGGCAATCGCCGCCAATGCCCAATGCCTAGAAGTGGGGTGTGGCACAGGCGCGCTGCTTGAAGAACTTTCTTTGCGCCAGGAGACCTTGCTGCACGGCCTGGATACCAACTTCCTCGCTCTGCGGGAAGCCGCTGTGCATGCGCCGAGCGCCATTCTACTTTGCGCCGATGGACATGCCCTGCCGTATCCGAATGGCCTCTTCGACCTGACCTTTTGTCACTATCTCCTCCTGTGGGTGCGCGACCCGCTGCGGGTGATTTCGGAGATGCGTCGCGTGACCCGACCTGGCGGAGTAGTCCTAGCCCTGGCAGAACCAGATTACGGTGGCAGAATAGACTACCCACCGGAACTAGAGTCTCTCGGCATCCTTCAGAGCCAAGCCCTGCGCACCCAAGGCGCCGACCCTGAAATCGGGCGCAAACTGGCCGGCTTATTTGTCCAGGCTGGCTTGCGGCAAGTCGAAGCCGGCATCCTGGGCGCGGAATGGAACACTCTCACCTTACACGCCGAATCTCTCGAATGGAGTGTTCTTGCCTCTGACTTGGCCGAATATCTATCGCCACAAGACTTGCAGACCTTTCAGCATCAAGATACAACCGCTCGACAGAACGGACAACGTGTGCTGTTCGTGCCAACCTTTTTTGCTTGGGGACGGGTTTAGGGTATAATTTTCACCCTGAACGGAGGAATTTGTGGAAGAACTTAACACCCAACCCGTTGCTTCTGAAAACACAGAGGGCGACTCTACTGGCTGGGGGCGATTTTTACTCGACCTGTTAGAAACCCTGCTGCTTTCGGCCGCACTGTTTCTGGTCATTAATGCCCTATCGGCACGCGTCAGGGTGGATGGCTCCTCCATGCTTCCTACCCTTAAGAATGGCGAATTTGTACTGGTCAATCGTCTGGCCTATCGTTTCGACACTCCCCAACGAGGCGACATCGTCGTCTTTCACTATCCGCCTGACCCCAAACAAGACCTCATTAAACGCGTCATCGGTTTAGCCGGCGATACGGTGACCATTCAGGGTGGCATCGTCTACGTCAACGATACTCCCTTAGTTGAACCGTATATCTCCCAGCCGCCTCATTACACCGGCACATGGATTGTTCCGGAAGGTCATCTGTTTGTCTTGGGAGACAACCGCAACGACTCCTCCGATTCTCACTCCTGGGGCATGTTACCTCTTGAGAATATTGTTGGCAAAGCCGTGCTCATTTACTGGCCTTTTCAGAACTTACAATGGATAGATCACTACGACTTGGTAAAGGCAACCCATGATTAACCTAAAACAACTTTTGGCACAAGCCGAAACCTATGAACACAAACTTCCACCCCTGCCGGCTACGTTGACCGCGCCGGCGGGCCCTGCGTTTGCCTCGTGGATTGACCACACGTTACTCAAACCAGAAGCCACCGCTGAACAAATCAAAGCCCTGTGCGCTGAAGCGCGTGAACACCGCTTTGCCACGGTCTGCATTAATCCTGCCTATGTTCCCTTAGCCGCAGGGTTACTGCGTGATACCCGCGTAGGGGTTTGCACCGTGATTTCCTTCCCTTTAGGCGCCCACTTGCCAGCCCAAAAAGCCGCCGAAGCGCGCCAGGTCATCGATTCGGGCGCAACCGAAATTGACATGGTCATGAACATTGGAGCAATGAAAAGCGGCGCCTATGAACTAGTTTACGAAGATATAAAGGCTGTGGCGGAAGTTTGTCACCAATCCAAGGTACAATTAAAAGTAATTTTAGAGATGTGCTACCTGACCCAGCGCGAAAAAATTCTGGCCTGCCTGCTAAGCAAGCAAGCCGGAGCCGATTTCATCAAGACCTCCACCGGCTTTGGCCCAAGTGGCGCAACAGTGGAAGACGTTGCCCTCATGCGGCGGCTGGTTGGGACAGAAGTGGGCGTCAAGGCCGCAGGTGGAATTCGCACCTTCAAAGATGCACTCGCCATGATTGGAGCAGGTGCTAACCGTCTAGGAACCAGCGTCGGAGTAGCCATTTTACAGGAAGCGAGAACCTCTTTATGAGTGAGCAGCACTCCCATCAAATCGCTGTGACCCCTTGTGGTGATTGTCAGGCTGGCGTAATGCGCCTGCAATTTATCACCTATTTCACTTGGCTGGGCGATGAATTGGTGTTAGTACCCGGCTTCCCGGCCTGGATATGTGATGTCTGTGGTCGGCGCGAATATGACGAACGGGCGGTGAGTTGGCTTTCCACTTTGCTTAGCCCCAATGCTGGCAAATCTACTATGCGCCGCACATTGCGTCGTACGCTTCCAAAAGTCAAGCGTGAACCGAGCCGTCCATCCTCTACGGAGTGACCATGACTCTCGAATCGTCTACCATAAGTCAACGCGCTATCCCGGCAGATTTCTACACGCCAAGCTATCGCATCGTCGGCAAAGTGCTAGTGCCTAATACCGGTCTCATGGGATTGGTCAATGACCAGTTGACTTCCTTTATGGAAATTGTGGATGCGCGCTTGGCGCGGGTTCACATGCCTTCCAAATTGGTAGACCATTATGAAGTGGTTCGAATTGTCAAATCACAAATTTTTGCCATTGCGCTGACACGTCGTGAAGATATTGGTCCGCAAGCCTTAGCGCGCGGCGGCTATGTTCGTCTTAATCAATACCCGGTGAGCATTGCTACCCCAGTGTATGAGTTACACGGACTGCTAGAATGGGCAGGCCGTTTCGATTTTTCGGCGGTCATGATTGAAGGAACGCGCGACTTTGTTCCGATTTACGAGGCCAATCTGACTGCTGTTTTGATCCCAGCCCTTAAAGTTGAAACCCCGGCCTTGCTCTTTAACCGCCGCCAGGTTGATTTACTCGCCCTCAACAACCAGCGTATCGAAGATTAATTTCTACAAATTGCTTGACCGTTCGGGTAGGTGGTGATAAAATCCAGCCCGCTCTGAAAAAACGCCCCCATCGTCTAGTGGACCAGGACGCAGCCCTTTCAAGGCTAAAACCGGGGTTCGAATCCCCGTGGGGGCACCAAAAAAACAGCCACCGTTGAGGTGGTTGTTTTTTTGGTGAAGCAGGTCATTTTGTCCACTCTTTAACCAGACAGCCCTTAGCCGGCTTTTTCGGCCACGTTCTCCAAATAAATCTCTTCCGAGCCATCGTCGTAAGCCAAAATTTCGGCATACCGACCCCAATTAATCAGTGTATCAAGTTGTTTTTCAGCTTCTTCAGGCGGAAATTCGAGTTCAAGCGCGAGTTTGACCACATCCCATTTGAGGGCGCGTTTATCGGCGCGCTTTAACATGCCGGATAGCCAACGTACCAATGGCAGGCGCCGAATGCGCGCAGCAAAAATTTCCTTGCGCGCTAAAATGGACGCCTCGGCAAAGGTCTCACCAAGGGGTGTCAGTCGAATATCGCCCTTGGCAACGGTGGCAAAACCGAGCAGTTCAGCAGTTTCTGTCAATCTCAACACGTGGTCCGAGTCAATTTTCAGTTCCTCGGTCAGGCGGTAGATGTCATCTTGGTCATCGGGTTTTTCGGCTACATATTCTAACAAACCGGCCAAGTCGCTAATGTGCACATGCGGCAAAGCACGGGTGCGGCCAGGCTGTCCTGGTTCTGAACCGAGCTCGGCTGATTCCGGTTCCGTTTGACCGGCCAAAAGTGCATACACGTTATCCACCACAGCACGGAACTCGTCAGAATGTCGTTGGCGTGGATGCGGCAATTCCACTTTAATTTCAGCAACAATTCGGCCTGGCTCTTTATCCATTACCACAATTCGGTCAGCCATCAAGACGGCCTCCTCGATATTGTGACTCACCATCAGAATCGCTTTGGTGGGGATACTACCGCTCGTCCACAGTTCCATCAATTCATTTCGCAGCGATTCGGCAGAAAGCACATCCAGCGCCGAAAACGGTTCATCCAGGCACAAAAGCTCTGGCTCGACAGCCATAGCGCGCGCAAAACCAACCTTTTGGCGCATTCCGCCCGAAAGTTCACGCGGATACGCGTTCTCAAAACCGTCTAAGCCAACCCGGTCGAGCAAATCTAAGGCGCGAGGAATGCGCAAGTTGGGAGGAACGCCGCGTGCTTTGAGTGCCAATTCCACGTTTTCTAGCACGGTTAACCAAGGGAAAAGCGCAAAAGTCTGGAAGACAATGGTGGCATACGGATTGACGCCTTTGAGGAGTTGCCCGCGATACATGATTTGTCCCTCAGAGGGCTTTTGCAAGCCGGTGAGAATGCGCAACAAGGTGCTTTTGCCACACCCTGAAGGCCCTAGCAAAGCCACAAATTCACCTTCTTGCAGTTTCAGATTCACATCCTGCACAGCAATAAATTGGCGTGCACCACTCGTATAGTTTTGTTGGATGTGTTTGAGCTCGAGTAACGTGTTGGGGGGTGTCGGTAATGTCATACTTATCTCCTTGCAACGCGTCTGCGGATGAATAGGTCAGAACGCACTTTTGTTTGAGATAGGTGTGAGCTTTGTCTCACTCCATCCGATATTTATCTTCCGCAATCCGATACAACGGACGCCAGAATAAACGATTAATCAATACCACCGTGAGCACCATGCTCAGTGTGGCAGCGAGCAGGAGGGGATAATCGCCTCGCGCGGTGGCTTGCGCAATCAGCGAACCAATACCGGTGGTGAAGAGCGTTTGACCGCCAAACTCAACGTATTCGGCGACGATACTGGCGTTCCAGGCCCCTCCACTGGCAGTAATGCCGCCGGTGATAATGTAAGGAAACAGGGCTGGCAAAATCAGCGTGCGCCAACGCGCCCAGCCGCTTAACCCCATCAGTGCCGAGGTGTACTTCAAATCTTGTGGAATGGCACTGGCCCCGGCGATGACGTTGAACAGCAAATACCACTGCGTCCCCATCAACATCAGGAAGATAGCGGCGATGTTTAACCCGCCGACCAAGTTGACCACTAACAGAAGAAAAACAGGAAAGATCGCAGTGGCAGGGATAGACGCTATCACTTGCACCACCGGCTGGAGAATCGATGCAACCCGTCGGTTGGTACCAATTAGCACGCCGACCGGAATGGTCCAGGCGAGAGCAATGATGAGCGAAGTGGTCACCCGCAATAAAGTGGCACCTACGCTTAACAGCAGGTATCCCCATTGGGCGAGTGACACGTTCCATAACATCCATCCGGTGCGAATCCCTCCATACAGCAAGAAGGCACCCAACGTCACTCCAAGCAGTAGGCTTCGCCAATCTCGCTCGGTTGTTGCTTGGTCGAGCTCGCGTAATGGGGCCAGGCGAAGCAGCCAGGCATCCAGCCATTCGTTCAAACGAGCCAACCCATGCCGTAGGATGTTCAATAGGGTGGAATTATGCACGGCGTTATAGAACCAGGAGGTAGGAGGCTCATCGCTTTCTACCATTTCCACCTTAAAACGGTCGGACCAGGCCAATAAGGGACGCCAAACGAACTGGTCTAACGCGATGATGGTGAGAATCAGCGCACCCAATCCCCACAGAATAGCCTGCGTATCGCCTTGATTGGCAGCCTCATGTAGGTAAGCACCTAGCCCTGGCAAACGGAAATCTCTGGCACCAACCGTGAAAATTTCGGCGGCCATCAGAAAGAACCACCCTCCTGCCCACGACATCATGCTGTTCCAAATCAGGCTAATCATCCCAAAGGGAAGTTCCAGTTTTTTGAATCGCAGCCAGCCGTTTAGCCGGAAGATGCTGCTCGCCTCGCGCAGCTCTTTGGGGATAGTGGTAAGAGATTGATACCAACCAAAGGTCAAATTCCATGCCTGACTGGTGAAGATAAGCACAATAGAAGCCAGTTCAACCGCGATTCCTTGCGGCAAAATGGCGCTGAGGCTGAGCAAAACGACTGGAAGAAAAGAAAGAATGGGAACGCTTTGTAGTACATCCAATAACGGCATGAGTATTCGCTCTGCGCTGCGGTTATAAGCAGCGGCACGCCCATAAAACAGCGTAAAGAGCAACGAGAGTAGATAGGCTGCCGTCATCCGTCCTACAGAGAGCAGTGCGTACCAGGGTAAGACCTGTGGTTCCAGCCGAATTTCTGGCCCGCGCACTTCAGCCGGTGCATCGAACGCCAGGCGCACGCCTCCATAGAGCAAAACAGCAATGAGTAACAACACAACCGCATCTCCCCAAGTGAAACGGCGTGCCATACGGTCTTTAGGCGGCAAGATGTTTTCGAAAATTCCCATGCCATCTCCTTTTCTACACAAAAGCCCCGCGCTGGTTCGAACGCGGGGCTGAAGATAGCCAATTTCAGAACAGGGCAAACTAGCCTGTTCAGACGCTGCGAACCAGGGTGGGAAGAGTACGAAGTGGGTCAGTACTGTGCGGTTTCATATCTTCAAAATAACGGGGTGAATATACTCCCAGTTTGGACGACCTGTCAAGATGGATTTATCCCGCTGTAAGCGCACGCAACAAAATGTGCCGGTCTACGAGCCCAAGCGGCTTATCCTGTTCGTCCACGACCACCAGCCATTTGCGTTTGGGGTTCATCATCATGCGCGCCGCCTGGACGAGAGAGGTTTCAGGCCGGGCCGTGAGAACACCAGGCGACATCAGTTCGGCGGCAGTGACCGAGCTAGAGGGCGCCAAAGCATCACCAAACAAAGCGGCTATTACCCCTCGGCGCTGACTTGGTTGAATGCGTGCCACCACATCCGAGTCGCTAATGAGACCAATGGCTTTACCAAATCCATCCAATACAATGACACGGTGTGTGCCGCTTTCGAGCAATTTCTCTACGATTTCAGGCAGCTCGTCATCTTGTTGTACCGCCGGGATAACGGGGGTCATCACATCGCGCACGGTTTGGGTTGCGCCAAGCGGCGCGGTCATTTTCATGGCGGGTTTTTCGCTGAGTAGGCGCAGAATGTCCACCCGCGAGAGCACGCCCATCAGTTGTCCTTGGTCATTCAACACCGGCAAACGTTTGATGCCATGCTTGGCCATGCGCATGGCTGCTAGACCGAGTGGCTCGCGTGCTTGAGCGGTGATGGGCGGCTTGGACATCACATCGGCCACACGCAGTGGTGATTGGCGCAAGCGGGCGATTTCTTCATCAAGCAGAGGCTTGTCTAACCGTTCCGCTACGGAGAGGCGCTGTTGTAGTCCGGCACGCTCTAGCAAGTCCTCGTCGGTGACCATGCCAAGTACTTGCCCGCTGTTATCTACGACCGGCATGGCTTTAATCAGCGTTTCGAGCATTTTTTGCCAGGCTGCGGCCACAGTCATTTCGGGCGAGAGTGTTTCCACTTCGCGCGTCATCACTTCTTCAACCAACCGGTCAGCCGGAAGTGGATTGAGGTAGCGATGGGTGTAGCGCACAACGCGCACATCTTCTAGTGTAATCAGCCCCTCGCGCACCATTGGTCTGACCAGTTCAAGCGCATGCTCAATTTTCTCCGGCGTATCTATGACGTGAATGATAAGAGGTAGGTCTTCCGAAAGGCGCAGGATGGCGGCCGTGTGAATGTGAGAATGCGCCCCGAAGCCGGCCACGCCCCGTATCACAGTCGCTCCAGCTAGTCCTTCGGCTTTAAGCGTTTCTAGGATGGCAGCGTAGAGCGGTTTGCCACGCCAGCGGTCGCTTTCGCCTATGTAGATTACCAATCGTTGCGCATCCTCTTTTAGTTTGGGGGTCATAAGGGTTCTCCGCGGTATTTGCTCTGGGTGTATTGCACCTCGAACCAGTTTGATTGTCTAAAGCGGGTTTTGCCAAAGCGTTATAAAGCCCGCGCCAGAAGAATACCCGCTATCGCAGCCAGCGCTCCGAAAATGCTGCTGCCGAATAAGTTGAACAAACCTAACCATGGCTGACCGCTAAGCAGCAAGTTAACGCTTTCATAAGTATAAGTCGAAAACGTAGTGTATGAACCCAAAAAGCCGATGGCAATCAACAATCGCCAGTTGGGGTCCACCAAGAAACGGTCGGTGATGAGCGTAATGAACACCCCTAAAACAAAACTGCCTGTTAGGTTGATAATCAGTGTTCCATAAGGGAAGGCTGCACCGAATTTTTCTGCCGCCCAGCCGCCTAGCCAATAACGTGCATTTGCGCCCAGGATGGCGCCCAAGGAAATTAACAAGAATTTGGTCATGGGTCACTTCTAAACAGGATAAGAGTGCGAAAAAAGATTGTACATCAAGTGTTGAAGATTTTGCGATAGACATCCACCCCATAACTGGTGGGTAATGGCGGAGCAGGATGTAGCTTGAAAGAGCGGCTGCCGTCAGACTTCCGCTCAGCGCGCAGGAAGAGATGACGAGGGCTTTCTTGTCGGTGGTAGCCACGCGCTAGTTCATACTGGTGTGTGACAAAAAAGACTTTGATGTGCCGTTCTAGCAAAGCATCTACAATTTGCCGCGCAATTTCCGAACCTTCGCGCTCATTGGTAGCAGCAAACGACTCATTAAACAATATCAGAGCATGAGGGCGCACATGGCTGGCGATTTCACTCATGCGCCCGAGTTCTTCATCAAGTTTACCGCTCTTCATGGTAGCATCTTCTTCACGTCTATAGTGGGTGAAAATCCCACTGACGACATTGGCCGAAAATTGCTCTGCTGCGGTAAACAATCCAGATTGTGCCATGAGTTGCGCTTGGCCAATGCTGCGCAGGAAGGTGGATTTTCCGCCCTGGTTGGCGCCTGTAATTAAGACCAGGTCTTTTTTATCGGCATTCAATGAATTACCGACCACGTTCTGCTTGACGGTCAGCGCCAAGGCTGCATCGTATAACCCAGTGCAGGTATGTTTGCGCTGCTCAGCCGAAACCATTTCGGGAAAGCAAAACGGCATACCTATTGCGGTCAGCGCTTCAGCCAGATTCAGAGCACAGATGTAAAAAGCCAGTTCTTGCCGGAGCGCATTGAGAAAGTTATCAATATGGTCCGCAGATTGTGCGGCAGCGTTGGCAACTAGGTTCAAACCCCGGTCGCGTAGGTCACCCAGAGCGCGTGCGCCGTGTTCATCGCGTGGGTGCAATGTGAAAGAATACACCGGCGAGCGGCGTGAGAAGATTTTTCTGGCCCAATGTCCCTGAGGTGGGTTGGGTGTGCATAAGACGTAGTCTATGCCCTCATTGCCTTGGCCCAAACGGGCACTGAGCCAAACCCCCTCGCGGAAGCGCAATTGACGCAGGTGATGTTCGACTTGTAGAAAGTAGGCTTCGTCTAGTTCACGGCGAATCATCTCAAAGAAACGTTGCCAGCCTGCCGAGTGGAATTTTTCCCCTTCGGTGCGGGCAATCTGCTCTAGGCGGCGCAGCAACTCGACGAACATCTCCAGCATTTGCACGGCACTGCTCAAAATGCCGCCAGGGGTACGGCTGAAAATACCCATCCAGTGCTTTTGTTTGCGATAGATGGCTTCCAGCGGAATCTGATAAATTTGGCGGATGACTTCAGGATGTGTCAGGCAATCGCGTAGAATGTCTTGCCGATAGGAGATTTCGCTCGGGTCGTGCAGACTATTCAGCAGGACCTGGCGGGCGGTCTGGTAAAGGAATTTATCGCCTTGCGCCATGGTTTGTAAGAGCGTTTCCAGTTCTAAATCTTGTATAAGCGCTTCACTTTGTGACGGCAGGGGCGCTTTGGGCTCAAAATCACGGTCTGGGTGTAGGAGCAGGACTTTCATGGCTGTATCCGCTGCTTGAGTTGTTCATACGTGAGTCGGTGTTTTTCCGCCAGCGAGAGGGCATAGGCCAGGCCATCGGCAGGCTTGCGGATAATTCGGAAGGTGCGTTCGGCGGGGTTTTCGGGCGAAACGGTGCTAACCATGCTGATGGTTTTTTCATTGAAGGAGGCGAGTTCATCAAGAAAGGTGACCCACACCTCAAGCGCATCTAAGGCCAGTAAACGAGCCATGATTTCGCGGCTTAAAAAGAGCGCGTCTTCTAGGGTGGTGGATGAAAAGATTTCGTTTAGGATAATTACGCTACGAGACGTAGCGGTTTGCAAGATGTGGTGAATCCGCTGCAAGTCATCCTGTAACTTGCCGCTTAAGTTGCGCAGTTCTTCTTCTCGCTCAAAGTGTGTGAATATTCGGTCAAAGTGAAATAGGCGCGCAGTGCGTCCCGGCACAAGCAACCCCAGGTTGGCTAGGTAATGGATTTGACCGAAAGTGCGGGCAAAGGTGGTTTTGCCGCCTTGGTTTGGCCCCGTAACGACAATGACGCGCTCGGTGGGGTTAATCTCAAAGTCGTTACAGATGACCGGCTGGCTGCTCAGCGCCAAGCTGCCGGCTAGCGCAATATCAAACGTTTCGCGAGCGAAGACATCACGTTCTTCGCTGATTTCGGGCAGGCAAAAGGGCAGTCCCTTGTGTTCGATGGTGGTCAGGTAATCTAGATAGGAGATATAAAATTGCACTTCGCGGTCGAAACGTAAGAGGGTGTCATCCACGAAGGTGGCGTAGCGCTGACAAAACCCTGCCAGCAGGGCAAAAGGTTCCGGGTATAAACGAGCCACAAATTCCAGGATTTTGGCTTGGATGTGATTCATCCCCGCGCTATCGTACCCTTCGACATAATAATTCTTGACTTTGCCCTGACGGAATTTCTCAAAGGTCTGTTCGACTTGGACGCTGTAATCGCCTTCCCCTTCGTAGCGGCGCACGCTAAAGCGTCCGCTTTGGATGGTGATGGTGTACCGCACTTGGGAAAGTGCCGTTTTAACCGCTTGGGCTGCTTGTGCCAGTGCTTGGAACTGTGCAGACTGCGTGTAGGAAAGAAGGTAGTCTCGCAATGCTTGAAACCCGCGCGATTGCAGTTGTGTGGTTTCGATGGCTGTCTGTAGGTTGTTGATGGCCTGGCAATAGGCCAGAGCAGCCTCTAAAAACCAGCCTTGGCGGTGCAGCTCAAAATCTAGTTTTTCAATCATCGCCAGGTAGCGGCGAGTCTGGGCCATTTGTGTGGCAAAGGCTTTGAGTTGCGCCAGCCAGGGTTGTTGTTGCAAATCTCTGACAATCTCCTGCCGGTAGAGGATGGTTTCTAGCTTGGCAGGCAGTGTATAGAAAAATGGTTTGAGGCCGTATTCGTCTTTATGGGCGGTGATTCTTTCCACCAGATGGTCTAGGTGCAAGTCGCTAAAGCAAGCGGGCGGTAGCGTGTCGTTTGCGGGGGGTAATTCTTGGTCGAAGAGAATGCTCGTAAAGGTCATAGGAATTGTTGACAATAAAAGAGCCTCTACTGAAAGCGCGGGTTCAGTAGAGGCCATCAGTCTGTAGGACGGTTGTGGCGAGCCTCATCGCCAATGACGATTTTATCATATTCCAGAATGAAGAGGTCTGCAGATAACAGTTTTGTCATGCAGGGTGGCTGTTGTGCGCTGAAAGGAGATTAGCGCGTTAGATGTTGTCCCAAGAGTTCTGCTGCTGCCCAACCAGAAAGCGCTGCACCTTCCACACGTGCACCGCCAAAGGCATCGCCTGCTAAGAGCAGCATAGGTTTTTGGCTGACAATCAAGGCCGGGGGAAAATCGTTGTTGATTGGACGCGCATATCGCCAGCCATGGACCTGAAACTCGGCCACCTCGCTTCCTAACCAGGCTGTGGCTTCTTGCAGCAATTTTTTGCCTGTTTCCTGACGGTCGTCATCCCAGTGGGCGCGGCTAAAGGCAGGTGTAGCGTGTAACGTGATGGCTGGCACTGCTGAAACCCCTTTGATGTAATTATCTGCCAGCCAGGCAATATTTCCGTCTGTTGGGCGCACGAAACCGGGTGCCGCCAGGTTGGATTGGCCTTTCAAAACGGCCATTACGGCAAGACATGGCTCATACTCTATGGCCTGTAGGGCAGTGTGTATGGATGGCGCTAAGGTCACTTGACCGGTTTCTAGGACTGCCAATGATTGTGGCACCGGTGCAGTGAGTAAGACGGCACGGGCGGAGATGCTTTCCCCATGCTCAAAATGAGCCCGCCAGGCAGAGTTTTCTGGTTGCAGGGCAATCAGTTTCCGTTCCAGGTGCACCGCTAACCCTTGGGAAAGATATTTGGGCAAAGCGGTGATGGTGGGTACGCCACGCCAGCGGATGTGTTCATCCTCTGGGCTTCGATACCATTCTGTCAGTAACCCTTGGTTGCGCCAGGATTGTAGCAAGGCCGCAAAACGTGGTGTACGCGCTGTGATAAACTGCGCGCCATGGTCAAAACTGGCTGCTCCAATGCGGCGGGTGGCCAGGCGTCCGCCGACGCCGCGCCCCTTATCCACGATGAGCGGTTGAAAGCCAGCGGCTTGCAAATCGGTTGCGGCGAGCAAGCCAGCAATACCTGCACCTACAATCAAAATATCTCTGGGCTTGTTATTTAGCATGCTGTTTTCCTTTGTGACGACCGGCACGGCGGCATGTTTCAGAGCAATACACTACATTGGGCCAGTCCTTGCGCCATTTCTTGCGCCAAGTGAAGGGACGCTCGCATACCGGGCAGGTTTTTTGCGGAAGGTCGGTTTTTTTGCGCATGGAAGGCATGGGTCACTCTCCGCGCAGGGCAGCGGCAGGTTGCAGGCGTCCCAAGCGCAAGGCGGGGTAGAGACCCGCTAGCAAAGACGCCCCAATTGCCAAAAGGAAGGCTTGCGCAAACGGTTGTGCTTCGACTTGCATTTGCAGCGTCCAACCAAAGGAGCGCTGGTTGATAACGTAAATGAGAATCCAAGCCAGGATGTAACCGGTTGGCAAGGCCAATAAGCCTGCCGAAGCACCCAACAGCCCGGTTTCCCACAACGTCAGGCGGCGCATTTGGGCTACGGTTAACCCTAGCGCGCGCAAGATGCCCATTTCGCGCGCTTTTTCTAGTTGTAGGGCCAGCAACGAGCTAAGTACACCGATAAATGCTACCAGGGTTGTGATGACTTGCATGGCGGTTGTAATTGCAAAGGTGCGGTCAAAAATGGCAAGCGCCTCGGCACGCAGGCCACTGCTGGGGTTGATTTGTACTTGCCGGTTCGCTAGGCGTGTCCGCAGGTCAGCGGTGACGAAATCTACATCGGCCGCCGGGCGCAAGGTGAGCGAAAGACCATTGATTCCAGGGTCCTGCCACAGTGTGCGGTAGGTTTCTAGGTCCATGCGGATGGTGCCGCGCGTGGAAGCGTAATCGGCATAGATGCCTGCAATCGGAAAATCTGCCCAACCGCGCGGAGTGAGAATCCGAAAAGGTACATCCAGCGCGTTGATGCCTAAGCGTGCTGCCAGCGGCTCGGAGAGCAGAATCGCGCCTTGTTTCATTTCTTTGACAAAGGTCTCGGGGTTGCCCTGCAACAACAAGCGTGTGTTCTGCCAGGGGTCGGGGGAGGCGGCCACCAAGTCAACTGGCCCGAAATCCGTCTCAACGGTGACCACGCGTACTGCGGCGATGCTTTGAACGGCGGGATGCGTTTGCACTTGTTCTACAATCTGCGGTTCGAGCGGCGTATCGAGGCGTGCCGCGCTTAAGCTTTGTGCTGCGATATAAATATCGCCTTGTAGGGT
Source organism: Anaerolineae bacterium (assembly GCA_003130845.1). Classification (GTDB taxonomy): domain Bacteria; phylum Chloroflexota; class Anaerolineae; order Anaerolineales; family Villigracilaceae; genus UBA5195. The sequence continues at coordinate 57,021 of QEXW01000045.1, read as the reverse complement.
TTGCTCTAGCCAAAGTCTGACGGTCAGGCGGAAACTGGCAATCATGACCTGAACACCAATCGTTACGGCCACAGCAACCATGAGTGCTGCGACCGCAATGGCGGTTCGGCTTTGTGAGCCAATCACGTTGCGGGGGCCTAGTCGTCCCAGCAAGCCAAACAACATCCCTGCTGGTGGACCTATTAGACGCATGAGCGATACCGTAACCAAGGGCGTCGTCGCTGCTAGCCCCAGAACGATGGCGAACGTTCCGCTGAAACTGATTGCCAGGCTGCGGGTTGGGATGCGCAGCATGCTGGCCCCTAGCAAAACGGCCAGCGTACCCAAAATCGCCGCCAGGTGTACTGCATTGCTGGCTTTGCTTTCTAGCCCTGCACGCGAGAGCGCCAGGCGTGGCGGCACCGAGGCCGCTTCCCAGGCTGGTGGAGCAGCCGCTAACAGACTGGCAAATAACCCAACTACCCCACCCTTGAGCAAGCTGGTTAGGGGAATTTGTACACCACGCACATTGACTACGAAAAATAGGTCATTGATGGTTTGAGTCACCAATTGCACTGCGCCTTGTCCTAGTAAAACGCCTAAGGCCAAACCCAATCCGGTGCCTATGGTGCCTACCAGTGCGGCTTCACCCAACACCATGCCAAAGACCTGTTCGCGGGTATAGCCCAAACTGCGCAACGTGCCAAACAGCGCGCGTCGCTGTACCACCGAAAAGGTCATGGTGTTGTAAATCAAAAAAATACCTACCAGCAGCGCCAATAAGCTGAGCGCCAGCAGGTTTGTACGGAAAGCGGCGGTTAGGGTGTTAAATTGCTCGTTGCGTGTGGCTGAAGTTGTTAAAAGAACTCCCGCAGGTAAGGCAGCCTGCAGGGCGGATACGTCAGCCTCTTCGGGCAAAATCAAGTCAATTTGGGTCAGTTTGCCACGCAGGCCGGTCAGGCTTTGCGCGGTGCTGATGTCTGTAATTAGCAGAGTCTCTAATGCCCGGCGAGCAAAACTATCGGCTGGCTCTAGTAGGCCGGTGAGGAAGACTCGATGCGTCTTGCCTTCGATGGTCAAGTCCAAGCGACAAGCATTGTGTGGCTCGGCCGGGCAGGGATGTAGCCCGTATCGTGCAGCAACCGGGGCAGAAAGCAAGATGGCGCCAGGTCGTGTGAGCAGCGGCGCGAACGTGCGAACATCCCAGTTTTGCTCATTTGCCAAATAGTTGCGGAACGGTGCTTCGGCGAATGGGTCTATCCCCAACACCGTGAAGGGAATCTCACCTAATTGAGGGCTGACGCCCAAGGCACGGATTACCGGTGCGCTTTCTAACAGGCTGCGAAAGCGCGTCTCGTTGCGCAGGCGAACGTATAGCGACTCATCTACCCCAGCACTGCCGCTCACAATAGCGTGTGTGGCACGCCCGGTGACGGCATTCGCGCTCAACGTGAAAGCGCGTTCCGCACTAGCATTTGCCAGGTCAATCCCAACCATCACGGCTACGCCCAGCGCAATGCCCAGCGTCATCAACGCAAATTGAAGGGGATGCCGCAGCAGAGTACGCAAAGAGAGCATATTTAGCGTTCCGATGCAAGCTGGCCGTGCGTTAGACGCAGTACTCGGTCGGCATGAGCAGCGGCTTCGGCGCTGTGCGTCACCAAGACGAGTGTACGGTTTTGTTCGCGTGTCAGGCGTGTGAGCAAAGACAAGACCTGTGCGCCGGTTTCTTCATCTAGATTGCCGGTTGGTTCGTCGGCCAGGATTAAAAGTGGGTCATGCACTAGGGCACGTGCCAGGGCAACACGTTGTTGTTCACCACCGGAGAGTTTTTCTGGAAACGTGTCCCAACGGTCAGACAATCCAACCGCCGCCAGCAACTCGCGTGCTTTGTGGGTCGCTTGGGGGCGTGGTACCCGGTTCAATTCGAGGGGTAACCTGACGTTTTCGCCCACCGTGAGCGTGGGGATGAGATTGAAAAACTGGAAAATGAAGCCAATGTGCGCCCGTCGGAAGATGGTACGCTCGCGTTCTGAAAGTGTCGTTAGGTCGCGCCCTTCTACCCAAATTTGCCCGCTATCCGGCGCATCAATTCCACTCATCAAATTGAGCAGGGTGCTTTTTCCGCTGCCACTTTTACCCAAGATAGCCGTGATTTCGCCCGGATGAAATTCGGCGTGTGCGTTTTGCAGGACGACCCGCCGCGAGCCGCCCTCACTGTACGATTTGGTCAAACCATCAAAACGAAGAAAAGCAGTCATGGGTTGATTGTAGCCGCCAAATGTTAGAAGAATGTCAGTGATAAGCATGAAAAACCACCTCAGCGCACGGAAGACCGTATAATCCAAATCATGATACGGCGTATCCGATTTGGTTGCTTTTTTGTTTTGTTGGTATTGGGTTTGGTCAATTGCGCTGCCCCCCCAACGCACTCTGCTCAACTCCAATGGCAGATGGAAGCCCCTGCGCCTGTGGAAGGCTTTGCTGTGGCCGATGGTTCACGCCCACTCACCTTTCCGGCTGATTTCGGCGCGCATCCCGATTTTCGCACCGAGTGGTGGTATTACACCGGCAATCTCGCCACGCCTGCAGGCCGTCGTTTTGGCTTCGAGTTGACTATCTTTCGGGTGGGGCTGATTCCACCGACTATCTCGTTACCTGTCGACTCGGCCTGGTACAACCACAGTATGTATTTTGCTCATTTTGCCGTGAGCGATATTGCTGCGAACGCCTTTTATGCCTATGAACGCTATGCTCGTCCTGGTCCGGGATTGGCAGGCGCCCAGGGAGACCCTTACCGGGTCTGGCTGGAAGATTGGCAGGTGCTTGAAATTGCGCCAAAGGTCTATCACATGCAAGCCGTGCAGGACAATGTGGTTTTGGATTTGACTCTGACCGATGAACTGGGCGTTATTTTGCATGGACAGGCCGGCTATAGCCGCAAAGGGAGTCAGCCGAGCAATGCGTCATATTACTATAGTCAGCCGCGTTTGCGCGCCGAAGGAACGCTTCAAGTACAGGGCGAAACGTTCCTGGTCAGTGGACTGGCCTGGAAAGACCATGAATTCAGCACCGGCGTCCTCGATGAAGGTCAGATTGGATGGGATTGGTTTTCTCTGCAATTTGAAGATGGGGCGGCGCTGATGCTGTTTCAGTTGCGTGAAACGAATGGGGATGTTTCACCTGCCTCCAGCGGCACGTTTATTGATGCAGATGGCGCAACACTTGCTTTGCAACACACCGATTTTGACATCCTGGTTACTCACCGCTGGCGCAGCCCACGTACCGGGGGTGACTACCCGGCCGGCTGGCAAATTCGGCTCAACCGTCCGGCCTGCACCCTTACCCTTCAACCGTGGATGTCCGACCAAGAAGTTCATTTCCCTGCTGTCACCTATTGGGAGGGGGCGGTGCGCTTCGAGGGAGTGTGCCAGGGACAACCTGTCAGCGGCAATGGATATGTCGAACTGACCGGTTATGCTGGCAACTTACCTCTGCCGTAATTTTCCTCTTTTGTGATATATTCGCCCTATCGTTTCAACGACCTGCTCACAGGAGGCCGCCTTATGGGTAACTTGTTCTATCTTGGACGCCGCTTCGACCTGGCTGCCGCTCAGCCGACAAGCGAGAAACTGTATTATGACCCGGCTGACCTGACCACACACGCCATCGTGACCGGCATGACCGGTTCGGGGAAGACCGGCTTGTGCATTGCGATTATGGAAGAGGCTGCCTTGCAGGGCATTCCGGCTATTCTAATTGACCCTAAAGGCGACCTGACCAACCTGCTCCTGCACTTTCCGGACCTGGCCCCCCAAGACTTTGCCCCCTGGCTGGATGCTGATGCCTTGCGAAGACAAGGCAAAACATTGGAACAAGCCGCGCAGGAAAACGCCGAGCGCTGGAAGGCAGGACTGCACGAATGGGGACTTTCGCCCCAGCACATTCACGCTCTAAAAACTGCCGTTCAGTTTGGCGTCTATACCCCTGGCTCGGATGCGGGCCTAGCCATTAGCGTTCTTTCTAGCCTACAAGCCCCCGGCTTGGCGTGGGAAGGCAATCGAGAAATTTTGCGTGAGAAAATTGCTAGCACCGTCACCGCCCTGTTAGGCTTGGTTGGCTATACGGATATTGACCCGCTCCGCTCGCGTGAGCATATTCTACTTTCCAACATCTTCGAGCATGCTTGGAGTAAAAATCACTCCCTCGACCTGACCGAACTTATTCTGCAAGTTCAGAATCCACCGTTCGACAAACTAGGCGCTTTCCCGGTAGAGAATTTCTTTCCCGCCAAAGAACGCGCCGACCTAGCCCTCACGCTAAACAACATCTTGGCTTCCCCCGCATTTCAAAGCTGGCGCGAAGGCCAACCCATGCACATCCCGGACCTGCTCTACACGCCTGAAGGCAAACCGCGCCATAGCGTGTTTTACATTGCGCATCTCAGCGAAGGTGAGCGGATGTTCTTTGTCACCCTGCTGTTAGCAGCCTTTGAAACCTGGATGCGTACGCAGCCTGGGGCTACCTCCTTGCGGGCATTGCTCTACTTTGATGAACTGTTTGGTTATTTACCGCCTCAGCATAACCCACCCAGCAAAACCTTGTTGCTGCGCATGCTCAAGCAGGCACGCGCCTTTGGGGTGGGCTTGGTGCTGGCCACCCAAAACCCGGCAGATATTGATTACAAAGGCATTTCCAATGCTGGTACCTGGTTTGTGGGCAAGTTGCAGACGGAATGGGATAAACAACGCCTGCTCGATGGCTTGCAAGGTGCCTCTCCAGACCTAGACCGCGCAACCTACAACAAGATTATTTCTGCGCTTGGCAAACGAGTTTTTCTCCTGCACAACGTCCACCAAAAACAACCGGTGTTGTTCCAAACCCGGTGGGTGATGAATTTTTTGGCCGGTCCACTGACCCGTTCGCAAATACCAGCCCTGAACCGCTTGGCAGGCGCCGGACGAGAGGGGGTTGAGCGTGCAACCGGGCCGGATTTTGCGCCCGTCGCCGGCCAGCCCACTTCTGCTGCACCTGATTTTTCTCGTCTGCAGCCTATTCCTGCCACGACTGTAAATGGCACTCTCGCTCCATCGGCTGCGGCGCCACTTCCTAACACCGCGCCGACAGCCGATATACCGGGTAGCCTCACCCATCCGGCAGTGCCTGCCGGGGTGGCCGAGTATTTTCTGCCTGTCAGTCTCTCAATGAACGAAGCCATGCGCGTGGCCGAACACCCCCTACCGGCCGATGTGCAGCCGCTCGGATTGCTGTATCGTGCGGTTTTGCTGGCCGAGGCCCACGCCCGCGTGCTAGACCGTAAATTGGGCGTAGATGCGCAACTCCAACAGATTGCCCTGGTAGATGACCTGAGCCAGCGAAGCGTCACCATTCGTTGGGAAAATTACCTGCGCCCTGGTTTGCCGCTCGAACGAATGCAAAATCAGCCAGAACCGGGCGCGCGCTTCGAGATGCTTCCAGCGCCGTTGGGTGATACAAAACTACTCAACGCCTTACAAAAAGACTTTGTAGATTGGGTGTATCGCTCCGCTTCCGTTGTTGCGCGTGCCAACGAAGCCCTCAAGGTATATGCTGGCCCCGATGTCAGCGCCGCTGAATTTCGCTCGGCTTGTGCCGATGCCGCCCGCCTAGCCCGCGATAAAGAGATAGCCCGTCTCACCGCCTCCTTGGACCGACAAATTGCGCAGATACAAGAGCGCCTGACCCGCGAAGAACGCGAATTGATACGTGACCAGGTTGAATACGAACAGCGCAAGCGTGAAGAAGCCAGCAGCCTGCTAGAAATGGGTGCCAGCTTGCTTGGTTTGGCGCGTAAGCGCAGTATCACCACGCAGGTCACCAAAAACCGCCTTACCCAGCAAGCCAAAGCCGAAGTAGATGAATCTATCGAGGCCATCCAGCAGTTCAAAACGCAACTGCTCGAGTTAGAACGCCAACGCGCTGAAATTGAACAGCAGACCAATGAACGCTGGGCAGCGTTGGTTAATCAAATCACAGAAATTCCGGTTCGTCCGCGCAAGAGCGACATCTTTCTAAACCATTTCGGTGTTGCCTGGATGCCGTTCTACATCCTGCATGCTGCCGGCCACATGTATTCGGTGCCTGCCTGCCAATGACTGCGCAGAACTCCCTCAGCTGATAAGCACTAAGCACCGCACATTTTGTCTTTTCTGAATGGTACTTGCCTATGGGAACTCTCTATTTGGTGCTCGCGTCTATTCTTTGGGGTGTGGTTCACTCCGTTCTTGCCTCGCACACCGTCAAGGCAGCGGCGCGTCGCGCTTTCGGACCGTTGGCCGACCGTCTCTATCGGTTTTCCTATAACCTGTTTTCGCTTGCCAGCTTTCTGCCAATTTTAGTGATGCTTTTCACCTTCCCAGACCAGATGCTCTACAGTATTCCGGAACCCTGGGTTTACTTTTCTGCCCTTGTGCAAGGTGCAGCCTTCTTTGCCCTGCTTGCCGGTGTGATGCAAACTGGCCTGTTTGAGTTCGCCGGATTGACTCAATTGGCCGGTCTCGAAGCGCCTGCTCAACTCGTCACCGATGGCTTGTATGCCCATGTCCGCCATCCTCTCTACACGGCGGGGTTGGTCTTCCTGTGGGCTTGGCCGGAGATGACCGTGAATCGCCTGGCGGTATGGATTGTTTTCACCCTATACCTACTGATTGGTGCACACTTTGAAGAACGCAAACTCCTGAAAGAATTTGGCGTCGAATATGCTGCTTACCAAGCACGTACACCGATGTTCTTGCCTCGTTTGCGCCGAAGATAAAATGGACGCCATCTCTGAATGACTTTTATCTGTGCCTATGTATTCTCCTCCCCTTGAAAATCCCACCCCTGTTCGCTTTGTACGTCCACGGCGTGACCGCCGTCAGTTTGAGACTCTGCTTTTGCAGATAGCGTTAGCGCTCTTAGGCGGTTTTGCCGTCTTCTTGCTGGTGATGTTTCTTATCACCATTGGCTATCGTGTGGCCTATGCCGGACGAATCTTTCCTGGAATTTCTGTTGCCGGGGTAGATGTTTCTGGAATGAAACCAGTGGATGCCGCTGTAAAATTGCAGACCCTGCTCACCTATCCCGTCAGTGGCCGTATCGTTTTGCGTGACGGCGAAAACGTGTGGGTTGAATCCCCGGCTCGTTTGGGGATGGTCTTCGACCCGGTGGCCAGCGCACAAGCTGCCTTCGAGATGGGGCGCAAGGGTGGCTTGTTTGGAGCGTTGGAAACACAATGGAACGCTTCGCAGATTGGCATCGATGTCCCTCCCGTTGTCGTGCTCGACCAACGCTTGGCGCACTCCTATCTACAAAATTTGGCCGTGCAAATTGACCGCCCGGTGCGGGAGGCCAGCCTGGTTATCAATGGGTTAGAAGTTAGCACTACCCCTGGGCAGATTGGTCGGCGCCTCAACGTACAGGCTACTTTGGTCTATCTCACGGTGCAAATGCAATCGTTCCGTGATGGCGAGGTGCCGCTCGTGATAGAAGAGCACCCCCCGGCGGTGCTAGATGCCTCCGCCCAGGCAGAAGTCGCTCGGCGTCTACTCTCGGCACCCTTTACACTTTCTATCCCCAATGTGCGCGCGGGCGACCCTGGCCCCTGGCAGATTCAACCGTTGGAACTGGCTCCGATGTTGCGCGTTGGACGCATCTACGACTCGAACGGCAACGCCCAATACGTGATTCAGGCAGACCGCAGTATGCTAAAACCGTATCTGGAGAACATCGCCCGCCAAACCGACCGCCCGGAGCAAAACGCCCGTTTCATTTTTGATGAAACGACCGCCCAGTTGCAGTTGATTCGTCCTGCCACCATTGGCTACCAACTGGATATACCCGCCACGCTGGATGAAATGGAAGCCGCCATTGCCGCCGGGCAGAATTCAGCCTACCTGCGCTTGATTATCACCGAGCCGCAGGTCAAAGATGACGCCACCGCGGCGGCCTTAGGCATTACCCAACTGGTCAGTTCACAAACCACTTACTTTTACGGCTCCAGCGCGCCTCGCTTGCAAAACATTCAGGCGGCGGCTGCCAACTTTCACGGGTTGCTGGTTGCGCCTGGTGAAACCTTTTCGATGGGCAAATACCTAGGCGACATCAGCCTGGATAATGGCTATGCCGAAGCATTGATTATCTATGGTGGACGTACCATCAAAGGGGTGGGTGGTGGCGTTTGCCAGGTGAGCACCACTTTGTTCCGCACCGCTTTTTTTGGTGGCTATCCCATCAATGAACGGTTTGCACACGCCTATCGGGTCAGTTATTACGAGCAGCGTGCCAATGGCAGCCTAGACCCTCTTCTGGCTGGTTTCGATGCCACCGTCTATTTCCCCTTGGTGGATTTCAAATTTACCAACGATACACCCTATTGGCTGTTGATGGAAGTCTATTTCAACGGCGCAGCGCGTACGCTCACCTGGAAGTTTTACTCCACGTCTGATGGTCGCACCGTCACCTACGACACCACCGGGCCAATCAACGTGACTTCAGCCCCGCCACCGGTGATTCAAGTAAACCCGGAACTCAAGCCCGGAGAAGTTCGTCAGGTCGATTGGGCTGCCGATGGCGCGGATGTGATTATCAACCGGATGGTGATGCGTGACGGAAAAATCTACTTTGTAGATAAATTTCAGACCCACTATGAACCCTGGGCTGCTGTGTGTGAATATGGCCCTGGGACTGAAGACCCCGAAAAACTTCTGCAAAAGCGAAACCTGTGCCAGCCATAAATCTGGATATGGTACAATCGTTGCCCGTATTGCAAATTAAGGAGAAACGATGGTCTCTCAAGAACTGCTTGAAATTTTGCGCTGTCCGGCTTGTGTGCGCGAACGAGACGGACTGCTCACCCTGATGCGCGAATCTTGGCTGATTTGTCAGGATTGTGGGCGTAAATATCCGATTGTAGATGACATCCCCGTCATGTTGATTGACGAAGGCGATAAGTGGGCTGCAACTACTCCCGAGGCCCTGCCTGTTCCACCCCCGGCGCGTTAAATGACTGACTGGCAAACCCTGCTCGATGACTTAGCCAGTGGGGATGAGGCCCGCGCTGAAGCCGCCGCTATCCGACTGACAGTTTTGCCTCTTTCTGCACTTGAACCGCTTTTGCGGTCTGAAAACGTGGATGTTCGTTGGTGGGCGTTGCGCGCCTTGGCAGATTTTCCCACCAGCGAAGAGGTTATCAACCGGCTTGTGCAGGCACTGGATGACCCCTCGGATGAAATTCGGCAATGTGCAGCGTTAGGGTTGTGTCACCATCCGCACCTGCAGGCCATTGCTCCCCTGATTGGGGTTCTAGCCTCGGCAGATTCCATGACAGCGCATTTGGTGCGCAATGCGCTTGTTGCCATTGGATCACCGGCCGTTCCTGCCCTGATAGAACTTTTGCAAAGCGGAACCCCCGCTGCTCGCTTAGAAGCTGTCCGTGCTTTGTCCGAAATTGGAGACCCGCGCGCTATTCCTGCTCTCATGGCAGTCATGCAAACCGATTCTGCTTTATCTACACACTGGGCCAAACAAGGCCTGGATAAACTCGGTTTGGGTATGCTCTATCTCAAACCCGGCTAATTCTCTGTGTTAATCTATGATGAATACAATTCCTGTGAATAAAAAATTTCCTCTCAAATGGCTTGTGCTTGGCATTCTCAGCCTGGTGCTGTTTGTCGGCACGTTTGTGCTGGTGCGTAATCTCGTCACGAGTTGGTGTCTTTCCCCGCTGCCAGGGGTTGCCCTGACCGGCTGCGGTGGCAACGATTCGGCTCCGATGTTTACGGAAACGAATAACAATACCCCTGAACCCGGTCTGCCAACCCCGGAATTACCACCCCCTGCACCAGTCATACCGAATGCAGAACTACCACCAGCCTGGGACGGCGCCAGCCGCATCAATGTCCTGCTATTAGGACTGGATAGCTACGACGGCTCGGCTGACCGCTCTGGTCCGGCACGCTCGGATACGATGATTTTGCTGACGCTCGACCCGAAATCGAACACAGCCGGCATTCTCTCCATCCCCCGCGATTTGTGGGTGAACATCCCCGGCTTTGGCTATGGGCGCATCAACACTGCTTACATGCTGGGCGATGCCAACAAGCTGCCTGGCGGCGGCCCGGCGCTTGCAATGAAAACGGTGGAGCAAGTGATTGGCGTACCGGTGCAGTATTATGCCCAAATTGAATTTGCTGCTTTTGTTCGCCTGATTGATGAATTGGATAAAATCCCGGTTTTTGTTGAGAAGAATATCGTAATTGACCCGATTGGCCCAGGGGCAGATGAAATTTTCCTCTCCCGTGGCCCGCACATGCTTGGTGGTGTAGAAGCATTGGCGTATGCGCGTAATCGCTACACCGAAGGCGGTGACGTAGACCGTGCTAAGCGCCAGCAACAGGTGATTATGGGCATTCGCCAACGGGTGCTGGAGCCGGCCAACTTTCCGCGCCTGGTGGCTTCTGCTCCTCAGATTTACAGCATCATTCAAGATGGCATCAATACCAATCTAACCTTCGACCAGATAATGCGCTTGGGGATGCTTGCTAGCGGTGTGCCTGAAGAGAACATCAAGCGCGGCATCATCAACTACGAAATGATGATACCGTACAACGTAACCGTCAATGGTCAAAACCAGGCGGTGTATAAACCCATTCCCGATAAAATTCGCGAATTACGCGATGAGATTTTTACTGCCCAAGGGGCAATTAGCCCGTTAGCCCAGGGAGCAGATGCCCTTGATTTGGCACGACAGGAAGGTGCAAAGATTGCCGTCTACAATGGCACATACACCTCTGGCCTGGCTCAAAAGACCGCTGATTACCTGCGCTCGCTTGGCTTTGATGTTGTGATTGTGGATAGTGCTTCGAATTTCCCTGGCACGACGATTGTGGTAGACCGACGCGGGCGCCCCTATGCCTTGCGTTATTTCAAGGAACTCTTCCGCCTCAATGCTGCTATTCAAATTCAGAGCAACTATACCCCCGAGGCGCCTGCCGATATCGAAATTATCCTCGGCCCTGATTGGGCAGCCAGCAACCCGATGCCCTAATGTGGTGCTTGCACCAAAATCCCGCTCTTTGCACGGAGCGGGATTTTTTGTGTTGCGCGAGAAACGATAACTCAAGTGCTACATTTGACTATGGATGAACTTCTACGAAGATATATTTTGCAACCGCGTTTCCTAGCGTGACGAGTTGTCCATCCACATCCAGGGTAATGGTCTGGTTGAATGGCAGTATCTCGCTCACGGTAGCAGTAGCGCTGGGCATTAACCTGTGCTTTTCCAAAAACTCAAGCAGGGCTGCATTTTCTTCGGCCAATTCATGAATGCGGCGGATGGTGACCCGCCGCCCGGCTTCAATTTCGGTGAGGGGCTTCCAATGGGCCACTGCCTGCTCGCAGCCTGGTAGGGGATTGCCATGCGGGCAGGTTTGGGGTCGCCCAAGCTGTTCCATCAGTGCCGATTCCGTCATCGCCGAGATGGCGTGTTCCAGGTGATGTGCTTCACCATGCAATTTGGACCAGGGCAAAGTTTGTATCATCATCCATTCCATCAACATGTGGCGGGTCATGATGGTGCGGGCAGCCGTCCAACCCTGTGGGGTGAGGTGTGTCCCTTCCTGGCTCATGGTAATCAGTCCGTCACGGGTCATTCGTTTTAGAGTATTGGTGACCGTTGGTGGGGTTACCCCTAGCAATTCGGCTAGTCTTGAGCCGACGATTGGCTCTCCATCGCGTTCCATGACATAAATCAACAATAGATAATCTTGTACCGTCGAACTGATGGCTGAAATATCGAGAACTCCCGGAGAAATGGTTACATTTGTCATAGCCGAAAACCTTTTTTTGGAACTACGCTAATGTCATGAGTTAGCATATACTAACTATCAGAGTATGAAATCATTATATCATTGATGGAGTAACACACGATGTCCCCTGAACCTATCGCGATGTCTCGCCTGGCAACCGGTGAACATGCAACGATCTTATCATTTGGTGGTGGGCGGGCAGTGCAAAATCGCCTGGCTTCGCTCGGATTTACCCCTGGTGTCCATGTGGATATGGCGCAAAATTATGGCTTTGGGCCGCTGATTGTCACCGTGCGCGGTACCCGGGTGGCGTTGGGGCGCGGTGAGGCCGCCCAAATCATGGTTCGGCCACGCGCGGAATAACTGCTTTTGCCACGATAGATGATACCTTCTGAAAGATTCCCTTCGGGTTCTGCGCCGTAAGGGAATTTTTTGTTCTATCGAGAGTTTTCCTTGTTTTTCTTGACTGTTCCCCTGCAAATGTCGGGTCAGGGAAAGTGAATTCCATTTCATCATCGTTTTAGACATATGCGAGAGGTTGTCACCTATGCGCTAGATAGTTATACTATGTCATGATGAATCACACAAATGATTACGATAAAATTTCCCTGCTGCGGCTCGCCTTCAAAGGTTTGAAAGACGAAGAACTGCGCGAAATGGCTGACCTGACACAGATACACACCTATCCAGCTGGTCATGTTCTCTGTCAGGAAGGTGCGTATGAAGATGTTTTTTATGTGATTGCAGAGGGAAATGTCATCATCACCAAGAAAATTGCTGATATCGCCGAGGAACACGTTTTACGGATTGGCAGCAAGGGAGATTTGGTGGGGGAAATGGCGCTGATTCAAAATGCGCCGCGTGCAGCAACGGTGCGCACCACCACGGAATGCACGGTATTGGAAATGGGCAAGCAAGATTTTCAGACCATTTTAAGCCGCAGCCCAGGGATGGCCATTGACATCATCCGTATCACGCTGGACCGGCTTCGCTCGAATGACTTGCTGGCAATTAACGAGCTGAAAAAGACCAACCAGGTCTTGCGCCTGATGGACCGCAACAAACTGGAGTTCATTCAAGTTGCGGCGCATGAGTTACGTACACCCCTGACGGTCATTAAAGGGTATGGTAATTTGTTGCGCTCTTTTGCAGAAGTTCAGGCCAACCCCTCCATGATTGAAATGGTGGAGGGCATTCTTAAGGGCGCTGAGCGGATGCATGAAGTGGTGAACATGATGTTAGATGTCACCCGCATTGATGCCGAGACACTGAAGGTGGCTTCGGTGCCGGTTTTGCTCAAGCGTGTTTTGCAAGGTGTTGTGAACACCTTGAGCAAAGCCGCAACGGAACGGAATATCGAATTACGCTTGCAGTATGCAGAAAATACCCCCATCATCCACGCGGACCCGGTGTTAATCGAGAAGGCGCTCTATCAGTTAGCGGTGAATGCTATCAAGTACACACCCGATGGCGGTACGGTGACGTTGCGCGCCCAGCCGGTGATGATGGATGGGGGGATTCCGGGGGTGGAGTTGTCTGTGCAGGATACCGGCATCGGCCTGGACCCGGAACATCATGAACTGATTTTTGAGAAGTTTTATCAAGTAGGAAGCGTGGCGTTGCACTCCAGCGGCAAGACCAGCTTCAAAGGGGGAGGCCCAGGCTTAGGGTTGGCATTGGTGCGGGGTGTAGCGCGCGCGCATGGAGGCAAGGTTTGGGTGGAAAGCCCAGGGCATGATGAGGTCAACTTTCCTGGCTGCACGTTTTATCTGCAATTGCCGGTTGAGCGAAGCGGGAAAAATTGACGGTTATGGCCATTGTGGGGTTAGGTCTACCCCAGCCAACCAGCCGTTCAAGTAAGGGAACGGGTCAATCTCTCCGCGCCGGGTGACCCAATCCCCGGCATAGGTGGGACGCGAAATGCCAAAATGCAGATGCGGGGGCGTATTCCGTGCGTTGCCGCTGTTCCCCACGTATCCTAGTACTTGACCAGCCTGCACGACGACACCGGGTGCAATCCCTTCTGCAATGGCCGAAAGGTGAGAGCCGTAGTACCGCCAACCATCCTCGCCCAGAAGAGAGACCGCCAGCCCGCTGCGAAAAGCAGGATGGTCATTTTCGGGCTGCCAACGGTCTTCGTAATTCACAAATTCGATGGTGCCACGGGTGACGGCTACAAACTCTGTTCCTGCAGGAGCGAAAATGTCAATCGCCGGATAGCCGTGGCTGGTTACCCCTTCCGAATATTGTGCTACGGCGGCGGGCTGCACTGGAAAAACGTATTTGCGCGGCAGGGGCGTTGCGGATGGAAACACTGTGACGGAGGGAAAAATGGCGAGTGTTTCCGTCACAATCGGCGTGCTGCGGCTAGGTGCTGTAGGGGTTGCCGCTTGAAATGGCGTCAGTGTGACGGATGGCGGTGGGGGAGTGGACACCTTGTGCGCCAGGGTAGCCGTAACTGTTGGCTGCGCCGGCGAAAGAGCGCAACTGCTCAACATAAGCGCTACGCAAATGATTGCCACGCAACCACCGAACCGCATCATCAAACCTGGGCTACAAGCACTAGCAAGGCCAACGGTGGAGAGTGTTGCACCGGCGCCATAAAATCGTCTTGTTTGGGCTTTAGCCGCCCGTTGCCCAGCGGATGAGCGCCTGAGGGACCCAAAAATTTCCTAGCCCGCTCAGTCCTAGCGTAATGGAACAGACCAAGAGGAGTAGACCAAGCGCAATCAGCACATAGTCACGGGGTTGATAGTGTAGTTCTTGTAGCCAGGTGCGGGGGCCAATCCCAAAGGCGCGCAAGTCCATCGCGTCAATGATGTCTTCTGACCCGATAATGGCATGGATGGTGACCGGCACAATCAGCGGACCGAGTTTGCGCACTTGCTCTACCAAGCCGCCGCTGATTTTCTCCAGTTCATAGCCGCGCGCGCGTTGGGCGTCCATCGTCAATTGAAAATCACGCGCAAAGGTGGGGATAAAGCGCATCGTCAGGTCCATCGCATAGGCGATTTTATCGGGTAAGCCCAGGCCTTTGAATGTCACACCGTATAAAGCCGGGTTGAGCGAATACGGGATGAGAATGGTCATGACCGCGATGCTAAACACACGCACGAACTGGCTGATGGCGAAGAAAGCGCGTTCGACAGTGATTTCCAGCGTTGGCCGCCAGCCCAAGATGGTAAAAGGTGCTTGTAAGCGGCGAATCAAATGCTCGGTTTCATAAACTTCCATCCCACCGCGTCCGGTTAAAAAGGTGAGAAATGCAAAGAAAAACACAAACGCGCCAATGAATAGAAAAGGACGCCGCACCTCGTTCCAGGTTAGTCCTGATGTGAACAACCACAGCAAGGCAATGGCCAAAAAGGGTAACAAAAACCGTATATCCCAAAAGGCGAGCGTGGAGAACAGAAAGCAGAGATAGAAAATGACCCAGGCGCGTGGGTCGAACCATTGCACCAGCGACTTGCGAGGGCGATACCGCCAAGTGACAAGCATAGGAGGGTGTTATTTTTGGGGGCCAGTTATCAGCCCTGTTGTTAGGATGGCTGATAACTGGCTACTGATTTGAACTATCGTCCGGTTTGTTGTTGCACCGAAGTGTAGGCCACTACCAACAGAGGAACCAGGATGGCGGCGAAAATCAGGTTAGGCCCGGCAGCGGGCAGGAATTCGCCCACGATGGCGGCGGCCGGGCTAAAGCCGTTAATCCAGATGTCGGAAATGGCGGCAAAACCAATTCCGAGAATATTGCCCAGCATACCCCAAGTGACGGCTGCGGCAATGTCTAGATTGTTGCCGAACGCAAAGCGCACAATAGCCACCAGGATGAACCCAATCAGGATGGACAGGCCGGCAAACCAGGAGATTTGCTGGTCGCCGAAGATGTTGTTTTCCACATCGTAATACAGCATGTTGGCCTGCTCTCGATTGAGGAAGAACATCACTACCGCCAACAGGGCCAGCGCGCCGCTTATATACAGGACGGTATCCATGCTCTTCTTTTTATCGCTAAAGAGCGCTACCAAGCCGGCGATAAACCCTACCAGCCCGTTTCCAATGCTCCACTGTGGAGAAAGGCCGAAGCCGGTTAGTGCATCACCAAACATGTTGCCTACTGCACCGGTGAAAAATCCTACCACCGGCCCAAAGGCATAGCCAAAGAACATGGGAATGGCAATGGCCGGGCGCAGAGACACCTGGCTCAGGGATGGCACGACGAACACCGTGCCGTTAAACAGATACGAAAAGACCGCGTAGAGCGCCGCACCAATCGCCATATAAACGACATGCCGCGTCCCTACTTCCCATATTGGGTGGTCTTTGGTCAAAAAATAAATGACAAACGCAATCGCTACGCCTAATACCACAAAGGCAAAACGCAATGGCAAGGTGGCCTGGTCTACGCTAAAGTTGAACGGTCCGAGCGCTTCGGTTGTGCCGAAACCGAACATGATAATGGCGAAAATCGCCAATAAGACGACCAGCGCTCCAAGAACGGAAAGCAGTTTGTTGTTCATCTCATCCTCCATAAATGGTGATAATTTTCCGAGCGTTCCTCCTCGCCCGGAGATAGACGTTGGATGGTTTGGATTTGTCGTTTATAACACTTTCGCCAAGGCTTCGGCGCGTAGAAACTGTCCGGTTTTGGGTAAAAGCTGTAGGTTTAAATCCAGGAGCGAAGTTGGCACCACGCGGCAGGCGCGGAGTACGTTGTAATCCTTCAAAACCTGCTGCGGAGGCCCATCGGCGCGCACCGTGCCATCGGCAACGAGAATAACGCGGTTGGCATAAATCACCGCCAGGTCCACATCATGGGTGATGAACAAGATGGCTTCGAAGCCCGGCATCTGCAAAATCGCGTCCATAAAGTTCATGTAATTGCGATAATCCTGCCCGGCGGTTGGCTCGTCCATCACCAAAATTTTGGAGCGCATGGCTAAAATCGCCGCAATGGAAATGCGCTTTTGTTGACCAAAGGAGAGAGAAAGTGGCGGGTCGTTTTCGCGCTCGCGCAAGTTGACAATCTCTAAGGCGCGTTTTATGCCCTGCTCAATTTGTTCTGCAGAGTGCTTTAGGTTGCGCGGGCCAAAGGCCAATTCTTCACGCACGGTGGGCGCAAATAGCATGTGGCTAGGGCTTTGGAAGACATACCCCAGCGTAGCAGCAATTTCGGCCACACTGGCCTGGCGGGTATCTTGGCCATTCACCAACACGCGTCCGCTTTTGGGTTTTAGTAAGCCGATGGCATGCTTGACAAACGTTGTTTTGCCGGCTCCGTTTGGCCCCAGGACGGCAATGACATCTCCGGGGTGGATATCCAGGCTGATACCGTGCAGCACTTCATGTCCGGTTTCGTATCCAAAGGAGACGTTTTCAAAGCGCACGAGCGGAGCGCTTGCTGCGCGTTGCGTTTTAGGCAGAAAGGTAACGCGTTCTGGGGTGGTTTCTTGTGCTGCGCGCAAAGCAACTTGTCGGGCCGGTAGTTTGACTTCGCGGAAATCCACCGCTTCGGCCAATCCGGCTGCGTCACCCAAGTAGCGGATTTCGCCCTCGCTCATGTACATCACCCGGCTTGGGTGGATTTGCAGCACATCTTCTACCCGATGTTCCACCATCAAAATCGTCAGCCCTTCGTCGGCCAGGCGGCGAATCATTGCCAGTGCTTCTTGTGCCGAGGCTGGGTCTAGGCTGGCAAGCGGCTCGTCGAGCAGTAAAACCGAGGGCTTCATGGCCAGTACGCCTGCCAGGGCAACCTTTTGTTTTTCTCCACCTGAGAGATTGAAGGTCTCTCTATCGCGCAAATGAGAGATATTTAGATATTCAAGCGCTGCTTCTGCGCGACGTAGGATTTCGGCGCGCGGCAGCCCCATGTTTTCCAATCCAAAAGCCACCTCGTTAATGACTTTGGTGCCAAGAATCTGCCGTTCTGGGTCTTGTAGCACGGTGCCGACCATTTGCGAGATGCGCGCGAGTGGCATACTGGTGGTCTCTTGCCCTTGCACGCGAATTTTTCCGGTGAGTTCGCCTTTATAAGAGCGCGGAATCAGGCCGTTGATGGCGCGAATTAGGGTGGTTTTGCCACATCCACTGGCGCCTGCCAGCAGCAACAATTCGCCCGGCTCTGCAGAAAACGAAATATCGTGAATGGCAGCACCCTGCCGGCTGCGGTAGCGGAACGAGACATGTTCCAAGACCAGCGGCTTTTCACTCATTCGTACACAACCTCGAACGCATCGCCGATTTGTACACCGAGCCGGGTCTGTGCATTGCCGTTGACTAGGCAAGCCAGCAGGTTGCCGGTGCTACCGATGAGCGCTACCAAGGTGCCGGGCGTGCGCTCGCCAAACGTGTTGACCAGGCCGTGAATTTCGGCGCCCCGTACCCGAACCGTGAGCCGTTCTTTGTGCTGGAGCATCTCGCCCAAGTGCTCGACACGGATGTTAGAAGCGATGTTGCCAAAATGGTCAACATGAATCACTTGCCCGCGCCAGCCAGCAGCCGTTCGCTCTGGTTGAGGCAGCGCCAGGCGCACCGGGTCATCGAAAGGTGTGCCGAGTGCTTCTAGCGGTGTACCAGCGGCCAGGCGCGCCGCAACAGGCGCAAAGATGTCGCGGCCGTGGAAGACATAAGAAACGTTGGGCAACCAATATTCCGGTTTGTTCAGATGAATGAAGTGTGTTGGCAGATTTTGTTGTTCAACCAGTTCTAATAGCAAGGTAATGGTGCCATTATCCGGGCCGACATAGTATTGGTTACCCAGGCGGGCAGCCATTGGGCGGCGCGCTGTGCCAACGCCAGGGTCCACTACCACAAGGTGAATCGAAAAATCGGGGAAATAGGGCGCTGAGCGGTACAAAATCAACGCGGCTTCGGCGATATTTTGGGGTGAAATCAGATGACTTAAGTCTGAAATTTGGGCCTGCGGTGCAATTTTCCAGATGACACCCTTCATCACACCCACGTTGCCATCTTTAAGTCCAAAATCGGTCATCAATGAAATGACGGCCATGAAACACTCCAATTGGATGAAAATGTTCCTAATTATGCGCCGAAAAAGCAGGGAATGTCAAGCGGCAGGTGCGCATTTGGTCAGATTTTGCGCAAATTCACGTTGCCGAGTGGTGCCTTGTGGGTCGTCTGAGTTGCATCGGCCATCTACCGGCTAGTGAGAAATGCTCTTTGTATTTCTGAATGAAACTTACAAAAATGTTAGTTTTGTCTATGTTCTGTCTATGCTTCTCCGGTAAGATAAGACCAGAAATATGCGCAACGTGGTTTTGGGGCCCACGTCACAGGCACCGGTACACAGGAAGGGGGACTTCCGCGACCGGTGTTTGTCTTTTAATTTGCCCTGCGGGGGCTTTTTCTGACTTCTTGAAATGTGTTTACAAAAATGTTAGTTTTGTCTGCGTTCTGTCTATGCTTGAAGAGTATGATAAAGATGATACCGCAAACGTGGATTGGGGCCCACGTCATAGACACCGGTTTAGAGAAAGGGGGCTTTCCGTAACCGGTGTCTATTTTTTTAACTTCCCTTGCCATTCCACTTATCTTCGGGCAAAATACGCAACATATCTGGATGGTTGGCCTGGCAGGTTCTTAAAATCTGCCGGGTTCTCAATTTATTTGCGCGATTGTCAGAGGAAGTATGCCAGAACTTTATGAATTGCTTGTCAACTTGCACATGCATACTACTTATTCCGACGGTAGTGGCTCGCATCATGAGATTGCACAAGCTGCTTTGAAAACGGGTCTCGATGTGGCGATTGTGACAGACCATAACGTGCTGGTGAGCGGCATGGAAGGGTATCTTAAGAGCGGCAAGCAGCGTGTTCTGCTCTTGGTGGGCGAAGAGATTCATGACCAAGCACGGGTTCCTCAGAAGAACCACCTTTTGGCCTTGAATATTAACCGTGAACTGGCGACTTTGGCGCCTGACCCGCAAAACTTAATAGATAATATACGCCGTATCGGAGGCCTCTCTTTTTTGGCGCATCCCCATGACCAGGCCTGCTTGAGCATTGGTGAAACCGATATTTCGTGGGAAGCATGGGAAGTGCAAGGCTACACGGGGTTAGAATTATGGAACGGTTTGAGTGAAATCAAGCTGCGCAGCAAGACGTTTTTGCATATTTTGTTCTATGTCTTTTTTCCGCAATTTCTTGCCCTGCAACCGCCGCCTCGCACTCTGCAGAAATGGGATGAATTGCTCAACGCCGGGAGACGCGTGGTTGCCATTGGCGGCTCTGATGCACACGCATTGCAAGTCAGCGCTGGCCCATTGCGCCGGGTGGTCTTTCCGTACGAATTTCATTTTCAAACGATTAATACGCACCTGCTTGTCTCTTCCCCTTTGAGCGGTAATTTGGCAAGTGATAAGCAAATTATCTATGATGCTTTGGCTGCGGGTCACTGTTTTGTCGCTTGTGATTTACACCATGCCGCACGTGGATTTTGCTTCACTGCCCAAGGGCGTGACAAAACAGCCATCATGGGCGATGAAATATCTGCAGAAGGCGGCGTGACCTTCACCATTCGTTTGCCACAGGCTGCCGATTGCCGTCTGCTCAAGGACGGAAACATCCTCCGAACCTGGAAGAATACCGACATTGCTACACACATCACAACCGAAGCGGGCGTGTATCGTGTTGAGGTCTGGCGGCGGGCGCTTGGGCGTTTGCGTGGCTGGATTTTCAGCAATCCCATCTATGTGCGTTGACATGCCCTCAGCCAGGCGATACAATCAGCCCAAAATTATCTCATCGGAGGAAACCTATGCTTAAGGAATTTCGTGATTTTGCAATGCGTGGGAATGTGATTGACCTGGCAGTCGGTGTCATCATCGGTGGCGCGTTTGGCAAAATTGTTGGTTCATTGGTCAACGATATTTTGATGCCGTTAATCGGTCTGTTGTTGGGAGGAATCAACTTTGCCGAGCAGGCTTTTCAAATTGGCGCCGCCTCGGTCAAGTGGGGGGCATTTGTACAGGCTATTATTGATTTTCTGATTATTGCTTTTGTGATTTTCTTGATTGTGAAAGCCTCAAACAACTTGAAAAAGAAAGAAGCCGCCCCGGCGCCGGCAGAACCGACCACCAAAGAATGTCCCTTCTGTTTTTCCACCGTCCACATCAAGGCCACACGTTGTCCAAACTGCACTTCGCAGTTGTAACTTGTTTGTTGCTCTTCTTGCTCTGCAATCGGGGATCGGCGTATGCCCGTTTCCCGATTTTGTTTTACAATACCACATCACATTCTCTCTTGTAAGCAACACGTTCAATGGATTTTCTCACCACACTCAACCCTGCGCAACGCGCCGCTGTGACCGCCGGAGATGGCCCAATTTTGGTGCTGGCCGGGCCTGGCTCTGGCAAAACGCGCGTTCTTACCCAGCGCATTGCCTATTTGATTGGGTATCAAGGTGTGCGCTCGTACCAAATGCTGGCGGTCACCTTCACCAATAAAGCCGCGCGCGAAATGGAACAGCGAGTGAAGCAATTGCTTGGTGAGGAGATGACGCGCGGTCTTTTGCTCGGCACGTTTCATGCCGTCTGCGCCCGAATTTTACGCCGTGAAGCAGAAAAATTGCCCGTCTCTGGCGAGTTTGTCATTTTTGATGCCGATGACCAGGAGACAATCGTTAAGGCTGCCATCCGTGACTTAAACCTGGATGACAAAACGTACCGTCCGGCAGCGCTCCATGCCGCCATCAGCCGCGCGAAAAATGAATTGCTCTTGCCGCAGCAATTTCCAGTTGTGACCTACCGCGATGAAGTCGTCAAACGAGTGTATCAGCGCTATCAGGAACTTCTACAGCAATCGAACGGTGTGGATTTTGACGATTTGTTGCTCATGACCGCCAACCTATTGGCCGAATATCCCGATGTACGTGAAAAATATGCGCAGCGCTTTCATCATGTGTTGGTGGATGAGTTCCAAGATACCAACATGGCGCAATACGCCTTACTTAAGCACTTGTGCTCAGTACATAACAACATTTTTGTTGTTGGTGACCCTGACCAGAGCGTGTATCGGTGGCGTGGAGCGGATTATCGTAACGTGCAGCGTTTTGAGCAAGATTTCCCCGGCGCACAAGTGATTTTGTTAGAGCAGAACTATCGTTCCAAGCAGAGCATTCTTGATGCGGCTATGGCGGTGATTGACAAAGCCCCACGCCGTCGCAAGAAAAAACTGTTTACCGAGCGTGGACAAGGCGAAAAAGTGGTCTTTTACGAGGCGTTGGATGATTACGGCGAAGCCAGCTTTGTCGTAGATACCATTGCGCAGTTGGTTGCCAGCCGACAATGCGAGCCAGGGGACTGCGCTGTTATGTATCGCACCAATGCCCAAAGCCGTGTTTTGGAAGAGGCCTTTCTCCAGGCGCGCTTGCCCTATCGGTTGGTGGGGGCACAACGCTTTTATGGCCGCCGTGAAGTGAAAGATGTAATCGCCTTTTTGCGCCTGGTCCAAAACCCGGATGATGAAATTTCTCTCGACCGGGTAATCAATCTCCCACCGCGCGGAATAGGCAACAAAACCATTCTCACCCTGCACCTAACGGCACGCGAAGCCGGCACAACCCCTGGCCAAGTGCTGCTTGACCTGGCGCGCGGCTCTGATTCGCCGTTTTGGGGCAAATTTTCGGGGCGAGCCGCCTTGCCCCTGGCCGATTTTGGCGCTCTTTTGAGTGCCTGGCGCGGTTTGCTTGGCACATATACCGTTCCAGAGCTATTCGATCGCATACTGAAGGATGTCAATTATCTGGAACATCTTGATGACAAGACGGAAGAAGGCCAGGAACGAATTGACAACGTACAAGAATTGCGCCGCCTGGCCGAAGAGTATCACTCGCGCACCCTGGCCGAATTCCTAGAAAATGTGGCGCTGGTCAGTGACCAGGATACGATTCAGGAAGGCAATGTGCCAACGTTGCTGACCATGCACGCTGCCAAGGGGCTTGAGTTTGGGGTGGTGTTTATCATCGGGTTGGATGATGGTATTGTTCCGCACAGTCGCTCTTTCGATGACCCGGAAGCAATGGAAGAAGAGCGACGTTTGTTTTATGTGGGCATTACGCGTGCCAAAGAGCGGCTCTATTTGGTGCGTGCCATGCGTCGCGCCGGACGGGGATATGCCGAGGAAAAGGTTGAATCGCGTTTCTTGGATGATATTCCCGCGCAACTCCTACATGGCAAAGGGCGTGCACCACGCCCCACAAATGGTTTTGACCGGCGCAGCGGCTATGATTCGTGGAAATTGCCACCACCTGCTCGTTCTGCTCCGGTGATTCAACAAAAATTCCATGCCGGCATGCGCGTTCGCCACCCCCTTTGGCAAGATGGCATCGTGCTGAATAGCCGCGTGCAGGGTGAAGATGAAATCGTAGATGTCATCTTTGAGAGCGTTGGCATCAAACGACTTTCGGCCAGTCTGGCTCACTTGACTGTGATACAATAAACAGAATGGGCTAAAAAAAGAGGAGGATTTATGTTTCATGCCATTCCCGCTCCAATTCAAGAATGTATGCGTGACCTAGAAGCGCGCGATGCCGTCGAACGGCTAGGTAGTTTGCCAAAACATCAGCGCTTAGCCCAAGTACCGCCGGAGGTCGGTCGTTTTCTGGCCTTAATGTGCGCCAACGCACCCAAGGGGATGGTGTTTGACATCGGGACAAGTGGCGGCTATTCTGGCTTATGGTTGGCGCTGGCCTGCATGGTGCGCGGCGATAAATTGACTACTTTCGAAATTCAGGAAGAGAAAGTGCAAATGGCCCAGAAGACGTTCAACGTAGCGGGATTGGCCTCTATGGTTAAAGTCATTCACGGTGACGTACGCCAGCATATTTCGCGTTTTCCGCCTACGGCTTTCATCTTCATGGATGCTGAAAAAGATGTTTACTTGGATTGTTACGAGCATATCATTCCCAACTTGGTATCAGGGGGGTTGTTAATTGCCAACAGCGCTCTCAGTCAAACTCAGCAACTTTCGCTCTACCTGCATCGTGCATATCAAGATACGCGCGTAGATGTTATGATTGTCCCACTGGGCAAAGGTTTGCTGATTTGCCGAAAGTGTTAATCTCACCGCAGGAGTTTTTTTGTGACCGAGACGCTCAAAATCATTATCCCAATGGCTGGCTGGGGGACTCGTATGCGTCCCCACACGTGGAGCAAGCCCAAACCGTTGGTTAGCGTAGCCGGGCGGACCTCCTTCGACCACTTAATGGACATGTTCAAGACGGTGCCGAATCCCGAAAACACCGAATATATCTTCATCATTGGTCCGTTTTTGGGGGAACAGATACCCGTCTATGTCCAGAAATATTATCCCCACATCATTGCCCACTATGTGGTTCAAGAAGAAATGAAAGGGCAAAGCCATGCTCTGTGGCTGGCACGGCATCATTTGAAAGGGCCGACCATTATGGTCTTTTCAGATACCTTGCTGGAAACAGATTTCTCTTTTTTGGCACAAGAGGAATGCGATGGTGTGGCCTGGGTCAAGGCGGTACCCGACCCCCGCCGATTTGGCGTAGCCGAAGTGAAAGATGGTTGCATCACGCGGCTGATTGAAAAACCCCAAACCATGGAAAATAATTTGGCTTTGGTGGGGTGCTATTACTTTAAAAAGGGCGAAGACTTGGTGGCTGCTATTAACGAGCAGATGAAACGTGGTATTTCGCTCAAGGGAGAGTATTTTTTAGCCGATGCAATCAACATTATGCTGGATTATGGCGCGCGCATGAGAACACAAAGCGTGGAAGTTTGGTTGGATACAGGGACTATCGAGGCAACTCTCGAGACTAACCAGTATATGCTTGAACATGGGCGCGATAACTCTGCCGAAGCGGCCCAACGCCCGAATATTACAGTCATTCCGCCGGTGTTTATTCACCCCTCTGCCAAAGTGAAAGGCTCAGTCATTGGGCCAAATGTTTCTGTGGGTGCGGAGTGTGAAGTCTCTGGCTGTGTCTTGCGCAACAGCATTTTAGATGATAGCGCCGTGGTCACTGATTCGGTGCTAGATGGCTCGTTCGTAGGACGCCATGCCCGCATCAAAGGCCGGGCGGCCAGTGTCAATATTGGCGATAACTCCAGCGTTCAACTTTAGGATGTTCGTTGCAGCGCAATGTGACATCCTGCCCTGTATTTTTTAGAGCAAATCCATACAATTAGGTAACGGTCGAGTCCGGGCGCTAGGTTTTTGGCTGCGCCAGGATTGGTCAGGATTCAGGAGGCACAATGGTTGTTGTTGATACGCCCAAATACATTTCAAAACGAGTTGCCGCGCTCAAGCCCTCGGGCATTCGTAAATTTTTCGATATTGCCGCCACCATGAAGGATGTTATCTCCTTAGGGATTGGCGAGCCAGATTTCACCACCCCGCAACCCATTTTGCAGGCGGGCATTCGGTCTTTGCAGGCCGGAGAAACGCACTACACCTCCAATTCTGGCAAGTTGGAACTGCGTCAGGCAATTGCTGATAACCTGCAGCGTCTCTATGGTGTTCGCTACGACCCCGTGAACGAAATTATCGCGACGGTGGGCGTTTCAGAAGCTCTGTATCTGGCTTTTACTGCTTTGCTTGACCCCGGAGACGAAGTCATCATTCCCACGCCGTGTTTTGTGGCCTATCAGGCCGAGGTTTTTTTGGCAGGCGGTGTGCCGGTGGAAATCCCTAGCCGCATGGAGAACAACTTCCAGGTAGACCCGCAGGAAGTGCGCCGACATATCACCCCGCGCACCAAAGCCATCTTTATTGGCTATCCGAGTAACCCCACCGGTGCGGTGGCCGAGCGTGAGACACTAATGGAGATTGCCAAAATCGCGCTCGAACATGACCTGATTGTGGTTTCGGATGAAATTTACGACCGGTTGGTTTATGGCTTTCAACACGTCTGCTTTCCAGCCCTGGGCGAAGAAATCAAGGCGCGCACTGTGCTGTTAGGGGGGTTTTCTAAAAGTCATGCGATGACCGGCTGGCGCATTGGCTATGCTGCTGCCCCTGCTGAAATTCTCAAGTGGATGCTGCGTGTTCATCAATACACCATCATGTCTGCCCCCACCACAGCACAAGATGCCGCGATTGAGGCGCTCCAATCCGATACATATGTAGAGGAGATGGTGGCTGAGTACGATCGTCGGCGCAAACTGATTGTGAGCGGGCTGAATCGTCTTGGGTTGACAACGTTTGAGCCGCGCGGGGCTTTTTATGCCTTCCCGAATATTCGCGCTTCGGGCATGGATGAAGAAACTTTTGCCGAAAAATTGCTGCACGAGGAACATGTCGCGGTTGTGCCTGGCAGTGCCTTTGGCAAAGGCGGCGAAGGTTTTGTGCGCTGTTCGTACGCGACCGCCTATGAAAAGATTGAAGAAGCGCTGCGGCGCATGGAACGTTTTATGGCGCGCTACGGCTGATGCCAGTCTTTTTTATCTTGTTTCGCTCAATCTAACCCCTCTCTCTAGCTAGGCTGGGAGAGGGGTTAAGGTTGGTAGCCGGGGTGGCGCTTTAATCTTTACCAACTCCAGCTTCTCAGCGCATGGATGGCTGACCAGGCTGTCAGGTCAAGTTGCAAGGGGGTGACAGAGATGAAGCCAGCCTGCAAAGCTCCAAAATCGGTGCCTTCCTCATCAATTCCGGTTGGCCATTCACCCCCAATCCAGTAATAGGGGCGGCCTCGCGGGTCGCGGCGTTCATCTAGCGCATCACGATAGACGCGCAGCCCCTGGCGAGTGATTTGTATGCCGCGTAGCTCTTCATCGGCCCGTTGCGGCACGTTAACGTTCAGTAATATGCCTTGCGGCAATCTTTCTGCCATCGCCCGCGCTGCAATGCGCGCTGCTACCCGTGCGGCTGGGCCGTAATCCAATTCACCATGGCCCGGTTTGGAATCGAGTGAGATGGCAATCCCCGGCACGCCGGCAATCACCGCTTCCATTGCTGCGGTCACTGTTCCTGAATACGTCACGTCATGTCCGATGTTCGCGTTAGGGTTAATCCCTGAAACAACCAAATCAATTTTTTCTTTGACCACTCCCAGTAAAGCCAGTGCTACGCAATCGCTGGGAGCGCCATCACTGGTTAAGGCCGGCGTACCATCGGCCAATTTAACTTCACGTACGCGCAAAGGGCGGTCCATCGTCTTAACGTGCCCCGAGGCGCTCCAGTTACGGTCGGGGGCTAGCACGGTCACTTGGCCCAACTTTCGCATTTCTTGTGCCAGGGCCAGTAAACCAGGCGCTTGTACACCGTCATCATTGGTTACTAAAATATGCATAAAACCTCGCTGCTGTGAGATTTTCTCACTACGGCGGTCTATCTTGAACGCATTGTATGCCGCATTGAGATTTGGAGTATCCGCAGAGTATAACAGTTGACTTTAATGTCAGACAAGTACATAATAGGTCAATTCCAGTTCGCGTAACGTGCCAGAACAGTAGGCGCAAGGCATATCATGTAAAGGAGACCGAATGACACAGACTGTTGATATTGTATTGACCAATGCTCATATTTTGACGATGGATGAAGAGTTTACTCAATATCGTCACGGCGCTCTCGCCGTACGCGGCGATTCCATCGTGGCGCTTGGCCCACAAGAGGCGATTACAGCCGAGTATACTGCACCGCACGTGCTGGATTGTGGCGGCAAGGTGCTGATGCCTGGTTTGGTGAATGCGCACACACACGTGCCAATGACGCTCTTGCGCGGTTTGGCCGATGACTTGCGCTTGGATGTGTGGCTGTTGGGGTATATGTGGCCGGTTGAACGTGAATTTGTCTCACCGGAGTTTTGTCGCCTAGGCACGCTCATTGCCTGTGCTGAGTTTATTCGTAGTGGGGTGACCTGCTTTGCCGATATGTATTTTTTTGAGGATGATGTGGCTCAGGCGACTGCCGAAGCCGGCCTGCGTGGGGTGTGTGGGCAGTCCGTGTTGAAATTCCCTACTTCGGACTCGCCCTCTTTTGAAGATGCCTTGGTGCGCGCGCGGGAGTTTATCAAAAAATGGAAAGGCCATCCACTCATTGTTCCCTCGGTGGCTCCCCATGCGCCGTATTCCACCACCCCTGAAATTCTGAAGGCTTGCGCCCAACTCGCCGCTGAATTCGATGTTCCCCTACAAATCCATCTTTCTGAGACGGCGCAGGAAGTGGAGAATATGCGGAATGAAAGCGGCATGCCGGTGATACCCTATGTCAAAAAACAGGGCTTGTTCGAGGCCAAAGTGCTGGCAGCCCATTGCGTTCACATTGACGAAGGTGAAATGCGCACGTTGCTACATGCTCGCGCCGGCGTGGCACACAATCCATCCTCGAATCTAAAATTAGCCTCTGGTTTTGCTCCGGTGAGCAAGATGCTAGACACCGGTCTGAACGTTGGGATTGGCACCGATGGCCCAGCCTCGAATAATGACTTAGATATGTTTGAGGAAGTGCGTCTGGCTGCGTTCCTGGCCAAAACCGTCTCGAACGACCCTACCAGCCTACCTGCTCCTCAAGCCCTGGCTATGGCAACCCGCATCGGCGCACAGGCTATGCACATCGGTGAAATCACCGGTTCTCTTGTCCCTGGCAAGCGCGCCGATTTGATTTTGGTGGACCTGAACCCGTTGCACAATTCGCCGCGCTTTGAGCGTGACCCCAACGGTCCGTATGCACAAATCGTCTACGCTGCCAAATCAACCGATGTGACGGACGTAATGGTCAATGGCAAGTGGCTCATGCGAGACCGCCAATTGCTCACTCTCAACGAAGCCGATTTGCTGCGTCAGGCTGCCGAATATGCTCGCCGTATTGATGCATTTCTTGCGGCACGCGAACAATCGGTGCTGAGCAAATTGGTTGCTCTGGGCGGCTCTAGCGAGGAAGAGTCCTATGAAGTGCAGGTGAAGGTACGGCTGGCAGATGCTGCTGGAGTCCAAAAGGCCCTACAGTCCCCCGCATTAGAAATTCTGTATGCCCGTCATTATCGCCAGTATGACCATTATTTTTCCTTTGATGACCCTGCGCAAGGGCGCTTACGTTACCGCGAAGATGATTTGATTGATGCCAAGGGCAAGGTGGCTAACGTGCGCACGCGTTTGACGCTGATTGGACAAACGCGAGAAGGTTCATTTGGCGAGGATGTTTTGCTTTCCCGGTCACGCTATCTGGCGCCGGCAGCGCAAACCCTGCGTTTTTACCGCGAATATTTCAGGCCGGTGGAAGAAAAAGTGGTGGAGAAGGACCGCTTGCGCTGGAAGGTGAAATACAAAGGCGAAGAGTTCTACATCAACCTCGATACCATCGAACGGCCTGAGATGGGGCAATTCTTGGAAATTAAAAGCCGCACCTGGAGCCGGAACGATGCACGGCACAAGGCCCAACTCGCAGAAGAATTATTGGCCTTACTCGGTGCTGCTCAGGCTGAACGAATCACAACAGACTATGTGGCGCTAACTTGAGGACTTTGGGAACTCACCTTACGGACAGGCGTTTTGCACATGTTGTTCAAAGGTCTCCGCGAACGTGTGTAAGCCAGAGCCATCGCAGCGAGCGCGGAAGAAATAGTATGGTGTTTGGGCTGGGTAGGCGACGGCCTGTATTGCACTGAGTGCCGGACTGCATATCGGCCCTGGTGGCAGGCCGTCGTTTTTGTACGTGTTGTACGGTGAGTCGATTTGCAAATCTATCAGCGCCAAAGGTGATTTCCACCATGAGCCGGTGGCCGGATTGAGACCAATTGCATATTGCACGGTCGGGTCGGTTTCTAGGCGCATGCCGGCGGCTAGCCGATTGAGAAATACAGAGGCAATCAAAGGTTGCTCTTCGGCCTGCATGGCCTCGCGTTGAACAATAGATGCCAGGATAATTGCCTGATATACGCTTAAGCCTTGCCGCGCAAAAGCAGCCCGTAGTTCGGGCGAGAGCGCCAGGGCAAAATTGTTCATCAAAGTCTCCACCAACTGGCGGGCTGTCAGTTGGCGGGGCAGTGTGTAGGTGCCAGGCAGCAAGAAGCCTTCGGCGGTGGCGCCTGCGGGTAAAAAATCGAATCGCCGAGCGGGTTGTCTTGCTTCGGTGAGAAACGCATCGGGTGTCATGTTCAACCCCGAAGTAGGCAAGGTCGCGGCCACTTCTTCTAGCCGCCAGCCGGGTAAAATGACGAATTTGATTTGGGCAGGAGTGGCATCTTGTAATTTTTGGGCAATTTGGATAGGCGCTAGCGCCGGGCTGAGGGTAAATTCTCCGGCCTGAATGCTCCGATCGAGTCCAGAGTAAACCAAGTAGGCTGTGAAGGCTTCTGCATTTTGGATGAACCCTTCTTGTTCCAGCCGCTTGGCCACTGCCGTTGCGCCTTCACCGGCGTTCACGCGGAAAGTAGCCTCGCCAGCACGCGAATCGCGCGGTTGGGTGAGGGATTCGCCATACCAGAGCATTAAGACCGCATATTGAAATCGCTGCAGCCCGCGTAGATTTTCTCCTGGCGGGCCATATACGCGGGCGACTTGATATGGGAGGAGCAGGTAAGTGGCTGCCAGCAGCGTAACCAGTAGAAATGCGAACACCACACATCCCAGGGGAATGTACCAGGCGCGGCGCCGCGTACGACGAGGTTTCATCGTGTCTCCTGTGAATTGAGATAATCTTGTAATAAGATGGTGGCTGCCCATTCGTCCAGATGGCCCGCGCGGCGTTTTCGGCGGATGCCTGCGGCTAGACGTGCTGCGCGGGCATCTTGTGTGGTTAAACTCTCGTCCCATAGGGTGATGGGTAGGTTGGTTTGTTCACGGAGCGCTTCGACAAACCGAATGGCGCGCCGTCCGGATAGGTTCGGTTGACCCTGTTCATCGTATGAGATACCAACCACTATCAACCCAACGCCTTCTGCTTGAGCGCGTGTAGCCACCTGAGTTGCATCGGCCAATTTCGAAATGTGGCGCATTACGCCAAGTGGGCGCGCTAACGTGCCGGTCTCATCACTGATGGCCAAGCCAATGTTTTTTTCTCCGTAATCTACTGCCAGCACGCGCATCAACCTATCACCTTAATTTGCATCGGTAGAAAGGGCAACCAGGGCCACCAAGCCGGTCGAATGTGAATGTCAGGCGGTTGCGACAGCCCTAGCCTTTGCGTGAGCAGCGCGGTGGCGTTATGTGCTGTTTGGCCGGCGACCAGCGCAATGACCTGATCGTTTTGAAGGGTTGCGCGGATTTTGCGTTCAGCTTGCACTTGCCAGCGTATACCTGAGGAGGTTTCTACCATTGGGAGAAGGGTTTGCCAGGTCAGCGTGCCATTCATTGGCTGAGAGCCAGCGGGGAGCGAGGCATCTAGCACAAGTAAGGCAACTTGTTGCAGGTCAGAAGCACGCACGTAGGACATGCGAAATTCTGCATTGAACGTGAGTGAAAGCTTTTCTCCAGGCTGGCCGGGTGCAGGGAAAGCGGCTTCATTGAAGATGCGTTCCAGTTTTAGACTAGAAGGCAAAAGCACGTCTTTTTCTGTCAATTGGGCCTGAAAGTGAGCGCGGGCTTCGCGTTCTAGGTTGGCCAGCAAACGCGCGCGCAAAAAGGTGAAATCAATTTCAGTGGGGGTGGGAACGGTTTTATCTGAACCACCGGTGACAGGCGCGGGATTGGTCACTTCCACCAGTAATCCAAGCGTGCCTTCAAATGCGCTCACTGCGCCAGCCGGCACGTTGCTGCGGCTGCCAGGCTCCACCGCTTGAATGGGAACTTCGATGGACGATTTTTTGCCGGCAGGGAGTTCAACCGCTTCTAGTGTGATAAACGCTATCGGCGGGTCGGAACGGGTGAGCAAAACGGTTTGGGCAGGGATGGTGACCGGCGCACGAGAGCGGTTGGTCAGACGCACGATGCCCCGCGCGCTCTGGTCTGGGACGGTTAACTGCCCGGTGCCAAGCGCTGTTCCGTTTGCTGTTAGCACCACCGTCAATGTTTGTACCGGCACTGCGCCTGAGATTTGGGCAACGCGCACATCTGGGTCAGGATTGATGGAAATCAAAACGCTTTGGGTTTGTTCGGGCGGCGTCAGATGGATTTCGGCAGAGGGGATTAAGACAAGCACTAGCATCAAGAGAGAAAGTACGCCCAACGTAAAAACCCCCACCCGTAAGAGAGGCTTGCGCCATGTTGCGAAAAGGTCAGGGTGCGGTAAAGTCTGCCGTGCCATACGCAAGTCAAAGCGGGCAAACCGCCGCGCCGGGCGTATGGTGCGCAGGTCTTCATTTGGCCAGGGTTGTTTTTGGGCTTCTTTGACGCTCGAAAAGCAGGCAATCCCCAATTCTTTGGCGGCGGCCCGCATGGCACCTTCGCGTGTGACCAAGCCTAATTGGGCGCCTTGCCCAGCGGCATGCCGACGCAAAAGAGCCAAATCCAGCGGACGGATGCCTACTCGGCCCTTGGATGGCCACACCAACAACACACGTGGCGTTTTGGCCCAGTCCATCCGGTCGCGAATGGAGATTAGGTTATCGTGTGGCTCGAGTTGTACCAGGGTGGTTTTCATAAGGTGCAGTTATCGGTCATCTGTGCAAAGTGGCTTTTATGCACGAATGACCGATAACTGAGGCTTTAAGACTTCAGGCGTTCTTCAATCCAGGCCGGCACGCTGGCGAGTGCAGTGTCTAGCTGGGTTTCGTCTTTGCCACCACCAAAGGCCAGGTGGGGCGCACCGCCACCGCCAGCCCCTAATTGGCGCGAGAGGAACCCTGCTAGTTCGCCGGCTTTGATGCCTTGTTTGATTAAATCCTGTGTCACGGCAGCCATGACCGTGATTGATTCGCCGTTCGAGGCAATGACACAAATGCCGTTTTGCGGGAAGCGGCTACGGAAAGCATCGGCGAGACGGGTGAGCGCATCTTTATCCATGCCGGGCATTTTGGTCGCCAGCAGGTTGACGCCATTGGGGAGTGGTTGAACAGCAGCTAGTTCGCGCTCGAAGTGGGTCAGCGCCAAATCTGCACGGGCGGCGGCGAGCTGTTTTTTGATGGTGGTCAATTCGTCCATCACATTTTGAGCTTTGTTCGGCAGTTCCTCTAGGCTGCATTTGAGCGCGGCTGCGGCCTGTTTCGACATCTTGAAGCGTTTGCTGACCAATTCGTACGCTCCGCGACCGGTCACCGCTTCGATGCGTCGGATGCCGGCTGCAGCAGAACCTTCGCTCACAATCAGGAACATGCCTACATCAGACGTGCGCTCTAGGTGTGTTCCCCCGCAGAGTTCATAGGAATATCTGGAGGGCGCAGTTTCTGGTTGGGCGTCTGGGCCGAGAATTTCGGAGGGTACAGGTTCTGGTTCGATGGTAATGGTGCGTACCACTTCACCATATTTCTCACCAAAGAGTGCCATTGCGCCTTCGGCAATTGCTTCTTCACGCGACTTGATGCGGGGCTGAACGACATAATCGGCTGCAATGGCTTCGTTCACCAGTCGCTCCACCTGCTCGATTTCTTCTGCCGTCATGGCTTCGGGGTGTGTGAAGTCGAAACGCAAGCGGTCAGGCGCTACCAGCGAGCCGGCTTGGCGGGCATGCTCACCGAGCACGCGATGCAGAGCAGCGTGTAACAAATGTGTCGCCGTGTGATTGCGCATGATGTCGTGCCGGCGGATTTCGTCCACTTGGGCGATGACTCTCGCTCCAACGCGCGGGCGCCCGCTTGTGACTTCACCAATATGTGAGATGAGTCCTGCCGCCGGTCGGCGCACATCGCTGACTTCTATCTCGAATCCTTCTCCACGAATCGTGCCGGTATCGGCCACCTGACCACCGGCTTCCACATAAAAACCGGTTTTGGGTAATATGATTTCTACTTTGTCACCAATTTGCGCTTCGGTGACGCTGCGCCCTTCAACGACCATCGCCAGGATGTGCGTATTGACTTGGGTGCTGTTATAGGGGTCATATTCGACTCCCTTGGGGCCAAGTTGGCCGGCTTGCTGCAAATCTTTTAAGATGGCAGCGAAGAACTCGGCATCTTCGCCTCCCAAAGCGCCCATGGCTTTACCACCCCCCGAGGCCAGGCTATGTTCCTCCCGCGCTGCGCGGAAACCGGCTTCATCCACATCTAGCCCTTGTTCGCGGGCAATATCCCGGCTGATTTCGAGCGGCAGGCCATAGGTGGCATACAAGTCAAAGGCTTTGCGGCCATCCAAGATGGTTTTGCCTTGGCTTTTGAGTTCATCTAACATGCCTTGTAAGAAAGCGGTGCCGCTTTCGACAGTGTGGGCAAAGCGGATTTCCTCGCGGGTGATGCTATCAAGAATGGCTTCGCGGTGTTTGGTGAGCTCGGTGTAAAAATCACCATATTGGCGAATAAACGCATCGGCCACTTTGGCCAGGAAAGGTTGGTGCAAGCCAATTTTAGAGCCGAAGCGCGCTGCGCGGCGGATAATCATGCGCGTAACGTAGTTGCGTCCGGCGTTGCCTGGCACCACACCATCCCCAATTAGAAAAGCAGCCGAGCGGGCATGGTCGCAGATGACGCGATAGGGGGTGAAATCGGCGTACATTTCCTGGCGGGTTTTGCCGGTCAGTTCAGCGAGTACGTCGAGTGCGCCTTGGAATAGGTCAGTTTTGTAGTTCGAGTCTACGCCTTGTAACACGGAGACAATGCGCTCGAATCCCATGCCGGTATCTACATGTTTGGCGGGCAGCGGCTCCAGGCGGCCATCCTCGAACAAGTTGTATTGAATGAAAACGTTGTTCCACAGTTCGAGGAAGCGCGTGCATTCACCGTTTACGCCGCAGCGGTGTGGCTGCCCGCGTAGATTGTCTCGTTCCTCACCCAGGTCAATATGAATTTCAGAGCAGGGGCCGCAGGGCCCAACTTCGGCCATTTGCCAAAAGTTTTCTTTGCGTCCAAAAAACAGAACGTGGGACGGGTCGAAACCCGGTTGTTTTTTCCAAATTTCGGCGGCTTCGTCATCTTGAGGGATATTACCCTTGTCATCTTTGAAACAAGTGGCATATAACCGGTCTTTGGGCAATCCCCAGACTTCGGTCAGCAATTCCCAGGACCAGGCAATGGCTTCTTCTTTGTAATAATCACCAAAGGACCAGTTGCCCAGCATTTCAAAGAAAGTGTGATGTGTATCATCGCGGCCTACGTCATCCAAGTCGTTGTGCTTGCCCGCCACGCGCATACATTTTTGCGAGTTGGCGGCGCGGCTGTAATCACGTTTTTCGGTGCCAAGAAAAACATCTTTGAACTGTACCATGCCAGAGTTGGTAAACAACAGAGTGGCATCGCCACCTGGTACGAGCGACATCGAGGGGACGAAGGTATGTCCACGCTGTACGAAAAAATCAATGAAAGTTTGGCGGATTTCGTTACCGGAGAATTTTTTGTTCATGCTGACTCCCAGAGGGTGAGTATGGTGGAATTATATCAAGAGGAAGATAAGATTGTTGAAAAACGAAAATCCCGGTCTCGCGTTGAGCCGGGATAAAGGCAAGGAACGGGCAAATCACGCCGTGACCGGCTCAGCAGAAGAGAGGAAAGACCGCCCGGCATTGGCCCCGCGTTGTTGTTTGCGGGTTGCCGGGCAAAGAGCGGAGGCGCGGTTGAGCGGTTGAAGTTGCATTGAGTGTATTATATCGCAGATTGTCTTTTGCGTTTGGGGCGCCTTGGGCGAGATTGTTTTGACCGTGTGGTTTGGGTGCGCACAACGTAGAGCTGCCTCAACCTGGCAAGCCAGATTTTGATGGCGTCAACTCAAGCAAACGTGCTGGTGTTGGCGGCAAACAGCAAGCGTTTGAGCAAAGGAAAGTTTTATCGAGGCGCCAGTAAAAATTCAAGTGGTCTATCAACACGGCTGCGCCAAGAGGCTTCGTTGTGCGAGGCCCCCTGGAATTGGAGCGTTAACCAATTCACTCCCCAAGTATAACCCGCGGCGCGTAAGTGCTCATCCATGCGGGTTTGAAAGGGTTCATACGCACGATCCAGCGTTTCTGTGCCATAGTCGAAATAGAGTTTGTGATTGTGGGGTGAGGGCAAGATGTTTGCAAAGTAATCAACCATAAAATTCTCTCCCGCAACCCAATGCGTTGAAACGCAGCCTGCGCCCCCAAACACTTGTGGGTAGCGGGCAATGGCATAGAGTGAAATCAGCCCACCCATGCTCGAACCCATAGTAAAAGTATGCGATACGTCAGGGTGCGTAGGGAAGTGCGCATCTACAAACGGTTTGAGTTCCTCGACCAAAAAGCGCAAATACGCATCGGCACACAAACGCCCTGGAATCCGGTCGGCGAATTGCTGCACAACTTTCTGTCCTTCTGTCGTTTCGCCTGCTTGCTGAGGAAAATATTCTCCCCAGCGATTTTCACCCACATTCCAAATGGCTACCACCATGGCAGGTTGAATTTTGTCGTCTTTTAGCAGGCGAGTGATTGCCTCATCTATGCCCCAGGTTTCTCCGGCGTATGCATCTTCGGGACGCAACAAGTTTTGCCCATCGTGCATGTAAAGCACGGATAAGCGCGCGTTTCTCTGCGTTTCAGGCAGCCAGAGGTCAACATGGCGCGGTACGACGAAGCGCGATGGAAAATTCTCAAAGCGCAGGAGTGTGCCTGGCGCATGTGGTAGCGAAATTGGGTTCATGCGGATACGTTATACCAGAAAGGCGCCAGATTGCGCGGGTAATTCTAGCCATAAGCCCTGTTGTTCTGCCCAAGTGCGACCATTGTGGAGTGCATCGTGCATCAGAGAGATACCAGGCAGAAACATACGGCGCGAGGTGGGAGCCAGGTTGAAAGCAGCAATGACAAGTCCATCAGCAGATTGCCGTGCATAGGCCAGGGTTTGTTCGTCTAAGTGTAACAGACGGCGCGGAGCGGTGGCGAGGAACGGATAAGCCCGGCGTAGCGCAATCAGCTGGCGAAAGGTTTCACGCAAGTCCGTATTTTGTTCTGAGCCCCACTTCATCGGCAGGCGGGCCTCCTCGAAAATGCCAAACGAGTTTTGATGAATGGGGCGTTCCTGGGTGACACCTACTTCTGTGCCGTAATAAACGATGGGCGGGCCGGCCAACGTGAAGAGTGCCAATGCGGCCAGCTTGAGCTTGGCTGGGTCTTCTTGTGCAATAAACAAGAAGCGGTTCATGTCATGGTTATCCAAAAATGCTGGCTGTGAAAACCAAGCCGGGAAAAAGACTTCATGTTGCGAGAGAAAGGCCTCAAAGCGTGCCGGTGACCAATTCCTATGCCCAAACGTCTCACGTAAAGCACGGCATAATAAAAAGTCGAGAGCGCCATCCATTGTACCGCTATATGACCGTTGCGTTTCCGGTGTGTGAATGATTTCACCAAATGTCCAGCAGTCTGGCCTGGTTTGCCGACAGGTTCGCTGAAATTCGGCCCAAAAGTCGTGTGAAGGGCCGTAAGCATAGTCTAGACGAAAACCATCTACCCCCATTTCGAGCCAGAAGCGCGCGCTTTCGAGCAGATATTGGCGCGCAGGTGCACGTCGTAGGTTGAACTCGGGCATTTCCCGTACCCCGAAATAGGTGGCATACTCTTTGGGCCAATCTTGCCAAGTAAACCAATCACACATTGGGCTGTGTGAGTCCGTTTGGGCTGCCAAAAAAGCCGGATGTTGATTGGAACAGTGGTTGGCCACAAAGTCGAGCAAAACACGCATCTGGCGTGTGTGTGCCTCGCGCAGCAGTTCTTGAAAATCTTCTAGTGTGCCGAGCCGTGGCTCAATCGAAAAATAATCGGTAGCGTCGTAGCCATGATGACTGGGGCTAGGAAAAATAGGGGAAAGCCAGATGACGTTAAAACCAAGATTTTGGATGTAATCCAACTTTTGCGTAATGCCTCGTAGCGTTCCCCCATAGAAACCGGACAGTGTGTCGGGCGTCTTCCAAGGTTTTCCATCGCCAGGGTAGAAGCGGTCTACAAAAATGTGATACACAATCGCATGGCGGGACCAGTCTGGTGGTTTTGCCTCGGTAACCCAACAGGCAAATTGCGTGGCTTGTTCTGCTTGGGTGGTCTGGTTGTCTGCATAAACCCAAGTTTGCGTTCGGCCCATTTGCGCTCCCACGCGATAGCGCAACATGGTGTTGTTCGGTTGGGGAGGCAGAATTCCGTGCCAGGTACGGATGTAATCTCCTAACGTGTTATCCCATTCCACCGTGCCGGGTGTTAAGTCGAAGGTGCTTTCGTGCCCGGCTTCGGTTTGAAACCAGCAAGAGACGCGCTCAAACGGTTCGGGCCCACTGGTTGTCACCGTCAATTCTGTGGGTTGCTCCGGTTGACATAGGAGTGGGTTACGTCGGTTGAGATGGCGAACGCCCAGCCTGGTGGCTTGGTATAACGAAAGACGTGTTTCAGGCTCAAACAGGTTGCCAAAGATGTTATCGCGATAGGACATATTAACCCTTCACACCGCCTGTGGTCAGGCCAGATTGCAGAAAACTTTGCAAAGACAAAAAGACAATGATGGTCGGTAAGATGATTAGAATGGCGCCTGCGGCAAAATAACCCCAGGGAACGCTTTGACTCCCTGCTAAACTGAATAAGCCCGGCACCACCAATTTCATCTTATCTGGAGCAGGCACCAGCACGGAAGAAAAAACAAAATCTCCCCAACCGGCCAGAAATCCAAACAAAGCCGTCACAGCCAGCGCCGGTCGTGCCAGCGGTAGAGCAATCAGTACAAAAGACTGAACAGGCCCACAGCCATCTATCATGGCCGCTTCTTCCAGTTCAAGCGGGATAGTATCAAAATAGCCTTTTAGATTCCAAGTGCAAAAGATGAGCGTTCCAGCGGTAAAAGCCAGAATCAGCCCTTCGTGTTTTCCATACAAACCTAGCGCGGTCAATACTTGTGCTACAGCCACGAGCGAAAGTACTCCCGGAAAGGTCTGGATGGCCAGCAAAAGAGTCAAAATGAATTCTCGTCCGTAAAAGCGGAAACGTGAAAGTGCAAACGCTGCTGAAGTCGAGATAACCAGAGAAAAGATGGTCGTTAGGCTGGCTACGTACAGGCTATTTTTAAGCCAAGTGAGCAAGGGCTTTTCAAACAACATCACGCGATAGTTATCAAACGTCCATTCGGTGGGGATGAACATGCCGAGTAGATTAAGTGTGTACAAGCGGTCGCCTAAGCGGCCTGAAGCCAGCACAGCAAACCAAATGGGGTAAAAAGCAAACAAGGCTGCCAAAATCAGAATGCTATACTGCAAAATAGCATTAGGAAGCGAAGGTTTACGGTTCATTCCGTGACTCCTTTGGTCGCGCGGCTAAGCTTCATACTGTACAGAGTTGCCCCAAATAGCAGAATAAACAGAATCACTGCGAATGCAGTGGCACGTCCATAGTTCTGGCTTTGATAAATTTGTTTGTAAGCATATACCATGACAAACTCAGTAGCACCCGGCTGCCCGGCGCCCATCGAAGGCCCCCCGCCGGTAATGGCATACGCCGTTCCAAACATTTGAAACGCAGTAATCGAAGTGAGGACAATTGCAGGTAGTACTGCCGGGCGGATGAGAGGCAAAGTAATGGTGAACAATTGGCGCCACCACCCAGCACCGTCCATTTCGGCGGCTTCGTAAATTTCATTTGGAATGGATTGCAAGGCTCCAAGAATAGTGACCATAAAAAATGGATAAGAAAACCAAACATCGGCGATTAGAATAGCCATCAATGCCCAAAATGGGTCTTGCAACCAAGCTTTGCCTTCAACATTCAGCAACGCCAACACCTGGTTGATTGTGCCTTGTTGACGAAAGAAAAATTCCCACACACGCGCCATCAAGATGGCGAGCGAAGAAGCGGCCCAAGGCAGGAAGAGAATCACCCGAAAAAACGTGCGACCGCTCAGGTGGGGATTGTTGAGAATGACCGCTAGCAAAAACCCAATCGCAAAGGTAACAGGCACCCGCAATGCAACAAAGAGCAAGGTACGTGTGATGACAACCAAAAAATCACCGGCTTGCAGAATATCTTGATAGACCGCAGCCAGGTCGAGCAAAAATGCTGCCAGAATGCTGCCCAATAGACCGTAGAGCCAAATCCAGCCAGGGGAGGCCAGAGGCAAATCAGAACGCCTTTCGCGCGTACTGAAATAGAGAGCTAGAAAAAGGGGAAGAAAAATGACAAACAATTTGGATAGCGCCAGCAGCGATTGCGTGGTGAACAGATTACCCAACAGTTCTTGGTAATTCTTGAACACAGGCTCCGCAAGACGGTAAGGTTCAGCCAACCCTTTCGGGGCGCGGTCACGAAAGCCTGACCAGCACAGCGGATCGAGTAGGCTCGTTAATAAGACGGAGCAATCGGGATTAGGGTGTGCCTTGTTTCGATTGGTAAACGAAACATACGTGTTGAGCAAAATTGGGTAGATATTGAAGACCAACACCGCCAGCAAAGTGGGTGCCAGAAAAAAGCCGATGATAAGTTTTTTTTGCATGCCAGAACGAGCGGCCATGGCGCCTCCATAAAAATATAGGATGGGAAGGGTGGAACGAAGCCACCCTTCCCGTAAGGAGATAGAGAAACTATTTCATCTGTGCAACGGCTTCTTCGGCGGCTTTCTGAGCAGCAGCCAACGCATCGGCTGGGGTTTGGGCACCCGTCCAAATCGCCACGGTCGCGTCGCCAACCGGTTGCCATTGTGCCGAAGCGTACGGTGAGTTAGCCATTGGCACACCAGCGTTTAGGGCAGCGCCAAAACCGGCCAGGGTGGGCAAGGCAGCTACAGCAGGGTCTTGCAACGCAGCGCTGGCCGCTGGGATGGTCTTGTTAACCAGAGCCAGCTCTTTTTGGACTTCGGCGCTGGTAAAGTACTTCATAATATCCAGCGCAACTTCCGCCTGGCCCCGGTCTACAGCGTTTTGGGTGAGCATGAGTGTCTTGATACCAACAAACGGCTTACCCATTGGCAGGATACCATAATTCACCTTATCTTCCTCGATGCCGGCAATCGCCCAGGGGCCAGTCCACCACATGGCCACCTTACCTTCTTTCAAGCTGGCTTTGCAAATTTCATAGGTTTGCTCGGCAGGAGAAACTTTAGCAAACTCTACCAACCATTCACCCGCTTTAATCGCTTCCGGTGTATTCAGATAGACTGTTCCGTTATCGTCAATGTACTGTGGAACACCAAATCCAAAATACACAGGGGCTACATGATAAGCATCAGAACCACCAAATCCCTGATTACAAACCAGATATTTATCTGGATTGGCTGCATGGAAGGCCTGTGCTTTTGCCAACAGGTCGTTCAAGTCACCAGCCTTGGGCATAAACTCATCTGTCAACAAGTCTTTGTTGTAAATCAGGGCAATGCCTTCCTGAGATTCCGGCAACCCCCAGATTTTACCTTTCCACACCACGCCATTGACCGCAGCAGGTTCGTAGGTGCTTTGCAGAAACTCCATAGTGATACCGTAATCATCTAAAGCAACAATGTTGCCGGCCAGCGCAGATTGACCAATCTGATCGTTGGCCCAACCGATGATATCCGGTCCCTCATCTGCCGGAATAGCAACTTTTAGCGCGCTATTCACATCTTCTGGTTTAGACAGGTCAATTTTCACGCCCGGATGACTCGCGCTATAGTTATCAAAGGCTTTCTGAATGGCCTCCAGGTATTTTCCATCCCATTGATGCCAAATCGTGATGGTGATTTCTTTGACAGCGGGCTGGGCGGTTGCTTCGGTTGCCGCTTGCGTTGGTTGCTGCACTGCAGCTGGCTCGGTCGTGGCTTGTTCTACGGTGGGTGTGGCACCGCCACCACAAGCTGTAAGCAGGAATGAGACTGCCACAAGAAAAGAGAGAACGAAATACAATTTGCGGAACATCTTCTTCTCCTTGAAAGGGTGAATTGAGAGAACACTCGCATTATAGAAAAAGAGCGTTGCGCAAGCGTTGCCTAAGCGTTGCGCCCTGCAGGTATAATTCTTCCATGCCCCGTTTGACGTTGCATCTCTTTGGCTTGCCTCGTGCTGAATTGGATGGTCGGCCGGTTGTCACCGACCGTCGTAAAGCTTTGGCCTTACTGATTTATTTGGCTGTAAATGGAATGGATTATACGCGTGAGGCCCTTGCCACGTTACTATGGCCTGACCAAGATACTCACCACGTTTTGGCA
This sequence comes from Anaerolineae bacterium, assembly GCA_003130845.1. GTDB lineage: Bacteria > Chloroflexota > Anaerolineae > Anaerolineales > Villigracilaceae > UBA5195. The sequence goes on along the minus strand of QEXW01000045.1, from coordinate 15,115 downwards.
TACTTACGGCGCACTTTATGGGAAATCAACCAAACCTTTGGCCCAGGGTGGATACGGGCTGAGCGCGACCTTGTAGGACTTTCGCCGGATGCACGCGAAGCGATTTGGATTGATGTCAATCATTTCCGGCTGTTGATTTCTCAAAGCCGCCCACGAAACGACCAACCAGAAACCATCTTCTTACTGGAAGAAGCAATTTCCTTATACCAAGATGATTTTTTGTCCGGGTTCTATCTCAAAGATGCTTCGCTGTATGAAGAATGGATGACCTCGCAGGCCGAAACCTTGCGGCATGACTATTTATTTGCTCTGGAAACTCTGGCTCGGAATTATGCGAAACGCGGCGACTTGCCTAAGGCCATCGAAAAAGCCGCGCAATGGGCAAAACGTGACCCCCTCAATGAAACCGCACATAGTTTTTTGATGGGTTTATATGCGCAAAATGGGCAGATGAGTGACGCTTTGCGACAATATCAGGAATATGCTCGTGTACTGGCGCTTGAAATGCAGATGGACCCCTCTCCGGAAATGCGGGCCATGCTGGAAACCATAAAAAAACAAGCGTTTCAGCAGCCCTCTCCACCGCCTTTTGACTTAAAAAGCCTGACTACTCGCTTCAACCTACCCGAATCTCCCTATGCCACATCCTTTTTTGGGCGCCGTGTCGAACTAGCCGAGCTAGAAAAACTACTCAAAGACCCCCAAACCCGACTGATTAGCATTGTCGGCCCTGGAGGCGTGGGAAAAACCCGCTTGGCCTTGGAAGTTGGCCGTATTCAGGCCAATTGGTTTACAGACGGCGTGTGTTTTGTGCCGTTAGCAGCCGTTGCGCGTCCCGAATATATCGTTTCTTCGATAGCCGATGCGCTTGGGGTGCGTTTTTCTTCCTCTGAAATCCGCTCACAACAAGAACAACTCACGGAATTTTTGCATCCGCGCCATCTCTTGCTGATTCTGGATAACTTAGAACATTTACAACTTGGCTCAACCGTTGTTTCTGAACTCATTGAGACCTTACTCCACAATGCACCGTATCTAAAGGTTCTCGTTACTTCCCATGAACGGCTCAACTTGCTGCAAGAATGGACGTTTTATGTAAAAGGAATGCCAATCCCGGACGCTGACGATGCCAACTGGAGTCAATTTGCTGCTATCCAGCTCTTCTTGCAAAATGTTCGCAAAGCCGCCGGGGTTTTGCATCTGACAGAATCGGAGCGGCGTGCCATCACTCGTATCTGTCGTTTGGTGGGAGGACTTCCTCTTGGATTAGAGCTTGCTGCTACGTGGACACGCATGCTTTCCTGCCAAGAAATTGCAGATGAAATCGAACGCAGCCTCGATTTCTTGAAAGCTCCCTTTAGAAACATCGTTGAGCGACATCAAAGTTTACGGGCAACCTTTGAATATTCTTGGAACTTCTTGAACCAATCCGAGCAAGAAACGCTGATGCGCCTTTCCGTCTTTCGGGGGGGGTTTAAGCGAGACATTGCGCAATCTATGTTCCAGGCAGATCTGGCAACCCTGGTGGATTTGGCCGACAAGTCGTTCATTCATCGCGACGAGAATGGTCGGTTTGATATTCAGCAAGCACTTAAGCCGTTTGTCGCACAAAAACTTCAGCAACACCCCGACCTGGAAATGTCGCTCACTGCGCATCATGCCAGTTTTTACGCCTCTTTTACTGCCGAACAGTGCCGTGCTCTGCGTGGGCATGGGCAACGCGCTGCACTGGACGAACTGAATGCCGAACTAGATAACATACTAGCCGGTTGGAACTGGGCTTTAGCACAAGGCCGTTCTGATATTGTCTTATCGTTTTACGAGGGCCTCTTCCGTTTCTTCGACTTACGCAATCGGTTTCAAGATGCCGAAGCACTCTTTGCCCACGCTGTGGAACAATGGCAGACTGTTGCTGATGAACAAGATATTGTCTTGGGAGTTTTACTGGCGTGCCATGCCTGGTTTTGCAACCGCCTGAGTCACATCACCCGTGCGCATCAATTGCTTTTACACAGCCTGACGATTCTACGCCGCCTGAATGCTCGTCCGCACCTGATGTTTGTCAATGGTCTGGCACTCTATGTTGTTCCTATGGTGGGGGATATGAATGAAATTGAACAAATTGCCCAAGAGACGCTGAATTATTACCAGGAACAAGATGACCGATGGGGCATGGCCCAAATTTTGCCTTTCTTTCACCGCATAAAAACGCCGCAAAGCCTGCAAGAAGCGATTCGTCTACACAATCAAACATTAGACATTTACCGTGAAACAGGTGACGCAGCCGGTTTGGCCTCGGCATTGACTTCGCTAGGAGAACTGCTGCACTACACCGGTGATTATGAAAGCGCTTTGCACTGCCACCAATCGAGCCTTGAAATCTCCAGCGAACTAAATGACAGGCGCGTCATGGCTGCCAGCCTAGACTATCTCGGTTTCATCAACCGCCAGATTGGGAAATTTGACGAAGCGCGCCAACAACACCAGCAGAGTATGCAACTTTCGCACGAATTAGGCAATGCGCTTGGCATCGCCGGCTCATTGGACAATCTAGGTCTTATCGCGTTAGACCAAGGAGAAGCTTCACAAGCCCTTTCTCTGTTTCAACAAGCCTTGTCCTTGCGCCGAGAGTCAGGACAAATTGGCTCTGTGGCGACCTCGCTAGAACATATCGCTACCGCTGCCTTGCAACTGAACAACCTATCCTTGGCACAAACTTGTTTGGAGGAGGCGTTAGAACTTTTTGCACGTGAACCGGAATGGGCGCTCACCTCTCGCGCTCGTAACCGACTAGGAGACCTAGAGCGAGCCCGTCACAACCTTCTTGCCGCCGAAATGCACTACCGTACTGCTTGGAGAGAAGCGCAAGAACATGAAAGCGTCTTGGTTTTACTAGATTCCACTTTATGCTTAGCCGATTTATTCGCTGCACAAGGGAATGTTCGGCAAGCAGTGCAACTTGCGCATTATGTAGCCCAACACCGTGCCTGTGAATTTGTGATGCGGCAGCGGGCCTTAAAATTGCTCGACAATCTGCATGCCTTGTTTGCTGAAACAGACTGGAGTGACCTAATACACACCAAATTAACGATTCTCTCCTTACAAAATATCCTGCACAACTGATAGGCTGTTAGTATGAGAAAGGTAACTGAAACCATGACTCGCAAACTCTCTCGACGAGACTTCCTTAAAATTTCTGCACTGGGATTAAGCGCCTTGGCATTTCATCCTTATCGTTGGCCTGACCTAGAAACCCTGGCTCGTCCCAAGCGCCTGCCACAATTCCCGAATAGCCCCATCATTGGACGGGTAGTAGATAACGGCATTGACCTGCGTAGCCGCCCGACCAATGACCCTGCGCTAAACACCTCCATTCGCAAATTACAGGCAGATACCCTAGTGGTTTGGGAGCGTGAAGTGGTTGGCAACGTCATTGGTGGACTCGTGAACCAAAAATACGTCCAGACCCCTGAAGGATACATTTATGGTTCAATGGTACAACCGACCCGCAACATCCCCAACCTCCCCATCACCGAAATCCCTAGTGGTCAAAATGGCTTTTGGGCTGAAGTGACCGTGCCGTACGTAGATTTAGCACACGAAGGCAACATCGTCTCGCCGTGGTTGCTAGACCATATTGCCTACAACTTTCCCCCGCGCCTATATTACGGTCAAGTCGTATGGATAGACCGCATTCGCACCACAAATGGCTTTGTAGAATACCGGTGGAACGAAGATGCCAACGGACGTGGCTACGGATATGGCGCCTATGGTGAATTCTACTGGGCTGATGCCGCTGCCTTTAGAGTGCTGACCGAAGAAGATGTTTCGATGATTAGTCCAGATATAGACCCTAACGAAAAAACCATCGCCATCAACCTGGATTTTCAAACTCTCTCCTGTTATGAAGCCGGACGAGAGGTCTTCTTCTGCCGAATTGCATCTGGGCGAGTGTTTGATCCGGTTACGGGCGAGGTCAGCGACAAATATGCTACCCCTACAGGCACACTCCTAACGCACTGGAAAATTATCTCCAAGAACATGACCGCCGGAAACGAATCTTCTGGCTATTCTACGCCTGCTGTTCCCTGGTGTACGTATATTCAAGGGGGAGTTGCCATTCACGGAGCGCATTGGCATAATGCGTTCGGAGAACCGCGTTCACATGGCTGTGTCAACGTCAAGCCGGAAGATGCCAAATGGATTTTTCGTTGGACCACACCATATGTTTCACTAATAGCTGGAGAAGAACGCCGCAATCTGCCAGAGCATGGTACGGTCGTCAAATCTACTCAGAGAGTGTTCTAGTGAGCGAACATCTCAAAAGGATGCGCTTTTGGGATGTTTTACTTAACTTAACCCAAGTTGCCACCTTGTAAAATTTGCACGAGTTTTAGCGCAACGTCGCAGAGACGCGAAGAAAAAGAGAAAAAATCTTGGCGTCTCATCGTCTTTGGATTAACAAAACCAACCCGAAAACGCCTCAAGAACCAAAGGTACAACTTGAGTTACCTACTTATTACTTATCCGCTCCCCCCCCCCATCCGTTTATCCGTTTCCTCATCCGTTGCCCTCATCCGCTGCCTCATCGTTCCTCGCGTGAATAGGCTGTCATCAGTGCTGCGGGAGCGCCAAGGCGCCGTTTCGCGGCCTGGCCGGAACTCAGCCATAGAACCAGGATAGTGAGTACATACGGCAGCATATTGAGCAAGTTAGGAGAAATCCCAAGTGGTTGCAAACGGAACTGCAAGACACGCACCCCGCCAAACAAATAAGCCCCCAGCAGAGCGCGGCTTGGATCCCACATAGCAAAGATTGTAAGTGCCACCACAATCCATCCGGCGCCGGCCGTCATCCCTTCTATCCAAGCGGGGGCATACGCGATAGACAAATAAGACCCGCCAATCCCGGCCAGCATACCGCCAAAAACAACGGCTGCGTAGCGTACAAAAGTCACATTCACACCGAGTGCATCTGCGGCTGACGGATTTTCGCCTACCGAGCGGAGCGTAACACCCAAGCGAGTTTTATACAGTACAAACCATAACACAGGCACCAAAACAATACTGATATACACCATAACATCAAACTGGAAAAACAACTCACCCAAAATAGGCAAATCGCTCAAAATAGGAATATCCACTGGCTGCAAACGTGCCGCCAATGGTTGCCCGACAAACTGCTTTCCCATCAGGCTGCTGATACCTAACCCCAACATCGTAAGCGCCAAACCGGATACCACCTGATTAACCCGCAACGTAATACTAGCAAATGCATGGACGAGCGCCAACAAACCGCCTACCAGTGCTGCCGCCAAGAGACCCCATCCGGCGTTGTTGGTTATCTGCGCCACCGCAAAACCAGAAACAGCACCCATAATCATCATACCTTCCATGCCCAAATTCAACACCCCTGAGCGCTCAGCATAGACCTCACCCAGTGTACCGTACAACAAAGGCGTGCCGGCCCGAATAGCTGCCGGAATGGCAAGCAGAATAGTTGCTAAAATTGTCAAAAAAGTTTGAACCAAGTCAAGTAGCAGTTCTGGCATGGTTACTTCTCCAAACGAAAGCGATACTGATTGAACAGCTCCGAAGCAATCACAAAGAGCAAAATGACACCGTTGAAAATTTGAACGGTAGCAGCAGGCAAATTCAGCGCAATTTGAATGGCATCACCGCCCACCAGCAACCCACCCAGCAAGAAAGCCGTCAAAATGGCTGCCAGAGGATTAAGCCGTGCTAGCCAGGCCACGATGATGGCGGTAAACCCATACCCCGGAGAAATGGCCTCTGGTGGGCGCAAGCGGAAATGAATCCCGGCCACTTCGCCCATACCGGCCAAACCGGCCAGGCCACCGCTTATTAGCATGACCACCAGAGCAACTTTGCGAAAGTCCATGCCTGCATAGCGGGCTGCTTCAGGGTTTTCCCCGCTCACACGAATTTCATAGCCGAGTTTTGTGCGAGTGAGCAAAACATAGACTACCACGGCCGCGAGCAGCGCAATCAGCAAAGTTGGGTAATGAATCCGCGTCCCCGTCAAGATAGGAATCTGTGCAGCAAGGGGAAACTCATCCGTAATCGGAAAACCGCGTGTATCCGAGCCGCGCCACGGCCCGTATACCAGAAACTTAACCGCTTCATACGCTACATACACCATCATCAAACTCGTCAGGGTTTCATCGACACGGAAGCGCGTTTTCAGCAGCGCGGGAATACCGGCCCAAAGCGCCCCACCCACGAACCCTGCCAAGAACATCGTTGTCAAGAGCAAAAAAAACGGCCATTGCGGAAACAAGCGCACGATGCCGGTTGCAAAAATTGCACCCATCATAAACTGCCCTTCCGCGCCGATGTTATACATGCGTCCACGAAAAGCCAGAGTCAACCCGACCCCAATCAACATCAGCGGAATGGACTTCGTGACAGTTTCCTGCAAGCCGTACAAACTACCGAACCCACCCCGAAAAATGCGTTGAAAAGCCACCAAAGGATTCACACCCAAGGCGGCGAAGATGACAGCAACGGTCAATAGCGCCAGGAGCAGCCCACCGGCGAGCGATGCGACGGGCAACCAGCGCGGCGAAGAGAGTCTTTTTTCGATACGGATACGAGCCATCTTCATGCCGATTCTCCTAGTGCGTATTCTGCAATCGGTTGTCGTAGAGCACCGGCCATCATCAGCCCAATCTTTTCAATATCTACATTCTCAGCCTGGAACTGACCCATAATTTGTCCCTCAAACAGCACTGCCAAGCGGTCACTCAGTGCCAGTGCTTCTTTCAAGTCATCAGAAATGAGCAAAATAGCTGCCCCGCGAGCGCGTTCTTCGAGCAATAAATTCCAAATGGTTTCGGTAGCGCCCACATCGAGACCACTGGTTGGCTGTGCCACAATCAGCAGAGAGGGTTTCTCGGTCATCTCGCGAGCCAACAAAGCTCGTTGAATATTCCCCCCCGAAAGTCGTTTGATGGGTGTCTGGCGACTGGGGGTAGAGATGGCATACTCCCGAATCAGCGTATCGGCGTGAGAAGCAATTGCGTTTTGGTCCAGGAAAATCTTGTGCCCAATGGGTGGGCGGGCATAATTCTTCAGAATCATATTATCAGCCACACTCATCCCAGGGATGAGCGCCATCCAACGTTCGCCTGGGACAAAACCAATCCCGCGCTCGATGCGGGTGCGCGGCGATGATTGGGTGATGTTCTCTCCATTCACCCAAATCTGCCCCCCCGAAACCGGTCGCAATCCTGCAATCGCTTCCACCAACTCACGCTGCCCATTTCCGGACACGCCTGCAATCCCAAAAATTTCCCCTGCCCGTACCTCGAATGAAATATTGACCACAGCCGGCAGGCCTTTATCATTCATCACATGCAACTGCTTCACTTTCAACACCTCGGCCCCAAGGCTGGCCGCTTTTTTCTCCAAACGGAACAGAACATCACGTCCAACCATCAACTGGGCGAGTTCACGCGCGTTGGTTTGCGCTGTTTCCAGCGTAGCAATTGACTTGCCCGCCCGCATAACCGTCACGCGGTCGCTCACTTCCATCACTTCTTCCAGTTTGTGAGTGATGAAAATGACCGTCAACCCTTCGGCAGTCATGCGCCGCAGAATATGCAGCAATTCTAGTGCTTCACCGGGTGTCAGCATGGAGGTCGGCTCATCCATAATCAAAATTTCGACCCCACGATACAGCGCCTTGAGAATTTCCACCCGTTGCTGTTCCCCTGCCGAAAGTTGCCAAATGCGCGCATCCGGGTCCACCTTCAGACCGTATTTCTCGGCCAAGTCTAAAATACGTCGTCGGGCTGCGCGCTCAGGAAAGAAGAAGCTCTCTCGCAAGCCTAAAATAACATTCTCCGTAACGGTATGGGTTTGTACTAGGCGAAATTGTTGATGAATCATCCCAATTCCCAATCGGATGGCATCATGCGGAGAGTGAATTTTCACCGGATGCCCTCTGACCCAAATTTCGCCTTCATCGGGGTGATAAATTCCATACAGAACGTTCATCAGCGAGGTCTTGCCAGCCCCATTTTCGCCAAGCAAAGCGTGAATTTCCCCTTGGCGCACTTCCAGATTGGCCCCATCATTGGCCGTCACGCCAGGAAAACGTTTGACGATTCCGCGCAGGGCAACGGCGGTGTTGTTTTCTGCCACAGCAGAAGTCATGCCTGCCTCCAGGTCTGGGATATAAATTTGGGTGGGGGCAAAATTGCCTCCCACCCAACACAAACGCAAACTGCTCTTACGGTTTTGCCTTGCCAACGACGCCTTCAACGAACCAGTCAATCGTAGTGACTTCGAAATATGATAGTCGTTGCCCCGCTTTCACTTTGAGAGCACCGTCTTGGTCGTTAATCGGTCCAGTGAACGGGTCGAACAAAACCGCCGGGTCTTTCATCTGCTCAATGCGCTTAAACACCAGGTCATACACACTGATTTCACCCAAAATGGGGTCATTGACCTTTTTGGCCTTCAGGTCGGCCTCGAACACCGGATTGATGGGTTCGCCGAATTTGCCGCCCAGTTCCACCGCAGCCCGCCCGCCCAGATTCGGGTAGCCGCTCAACAGACCCCAGTAGTCCACGTTTTCCAGGTTCTTGGTGGTGTAGATGCCCAGATGAATCTTGGTCAGAATGTCTTCGTACAGGACGCCCCAATCCACCAGTTGACCGCTGACAAGCGATTTCGGGCCGAACTGCGCCATGGGGCTATAGTGGCCAAACGAATAGACTGGCTGGCCTTTGGCGGTGTACTCTTCGGCCACCTGCACAACGGTCGCGGTATCCTCGGTGAAGGCCAGCACGTCCACGCCTTTGGCAATCAGCGCTTCAGCGGCTTCGCGGGCTTTGGCCGGGTCATACCAGGCGAAAATCCAGTTCACTTCCACCGTTGCGTTCGGGTTCACTTCGCGCACACCGCGCGTGAAAGCATTGATGTGCCGAATCAGTTCTGGGATGGGGTGCGCGGCCACGTAACCTACTTTACCGGATTTGGTCAGCGCGCCCGCCATCAGCCCGTTCAGGTAGTACAACTGATAGAAATCGGCCATCAGCGTTCCCATGTTGGGGGCGCGCTTATAGCCCGAAACGTGGAAGAAGAAGTTATCGGGGTATTTCTGCGCAGCGGCGAGCGTAGCATCCATGAAGCCAAAGGATGTGGTGAAGACAACTTTGCATTTCTCTTCAACCACAAAACGGTCAATGAAGCGTTCAGAATCTGACTCAGGCACCGATTCAGCATACGCTGTTTCGAGCCATTCATACTTTTCGTCCACGTAGCGGCGGCCTACGTCATGGGCATTGGTCCAGCCAATATCGCCAATTGGGCCGACGTAGATAAAGCAAGCCTTGATTTTATCGGCTTGGGCAGTGCTTCCACCGGTTTGCGCAGCAGGCTGTTGACCACAAGCAGCCAGCACAAGCGCGAAAACCATCATCAGCAAGGTAAGGCGAAATAATTTTTTTTGCATAGTGATACTCCTCCGGAATTTATTGTCGTTCAGGGCAAACAGTGCAGACGCATGGAATTCATCACAAAGGTTTTCAGTGGGCCTCCTTTCTCGCTTGCACACGTCGCAAGGTTGTCTGACAAATTTCGGCTCGTATTCAGCATACAAAATTTTTAGCTCGGAATCAATGCCTTTTTTCGCCAACTTGCCTGTCAAATGGCATATTCCGCACCGTCCGGTATTGTACGGCCCGGCTCATAGAGTTGAAATACCCATTTGGGCGATTCCTGTTTCCACATCATGGTTTGTTAATGTTAGCACAAAACCAAAAGGCGTATAGAGCATTTTTCTTCTTGCTGTTCGCCAATTATCTTGCCGCTTTGCGCGGGTCTTTTACCAAGAAAATCATCAACAACGTTACAACCATCCCTCCCAAGGCCGAGACCAAAAACGTGCTTTGATACCCGAAAGAATCGGCAATCCAGCCGCCCACAATAGGCGCTGCGATAGTAAACGGCGCAACGAACGTGTTCGACATCCCAATATAAAGGGGACGCTCTGCCTCCGAACCGAATTCAACGGTAATTGCCATGCCAATCGTCCAGTAGGCCACGTTCGCCAGCGCCGCAGCAATAAACACCAGATAAAGCCAATTGACTGAAGGTGCAACCCATGCCACGAGCGAACTGACCACCACCGCCAGCATTCCAACAATTAACATCGCTCGGTGTCCCACGCGGTCACCCAGCCAGCCCATACCGGCGTTGGCAATCGTTTGGCTGATGGTTAACGCTGCCGTTAAGTACCCCGCAATCACCGGTCCCATATCGAAGCGGCGCAAGCCATAGACGATATAAAAAGCAAAGCCCATCGTTGCAAACTGGTACAGAATGCGAACCAGCATAAACGCAGCAAAATTTCGATCGCGGCGCAAAATCTCCACTAGGCCTTGCCACACTGGGCTTGTATGCTCAGGAATAATCTTTTCATTGTCTTCCGGTTCACGTGTTAGAGACAGGACAGCCATGGAAAGCCAATATCCGATGGATGCAATGCCAAAACATAAAACGTAGTCTAAAGGACTATCGAATAAGTCCAGCAAATAGCCTGCAATCACAGCTGTACCGCTGATAGTGATATTCGCAACTGCAGCCTGAACGCCAAAAAAAGACCCGCGCGCCTCAGCGGGGATAATTTTCGCAATCATGCTTTGCCAGGGATTCGCCGTAAACCCAGACCCTAACCCTTGCCAGATTAGCATCAAAAACGTGAAAGGCAAAACAACTTTTGCCCCCCAAACCGGCAACAGCCAGGCTGCCAGGGCCAGCCCCATAAACGGCAAACGCTCATGGATAGTCATCAGCAGCACCATCGGTTTATACCTGCGCAGGCGCGCCACCTGGTTGGCGGTAAACAGTTGTGGCAATTGCCAACCAACGGCATGAATGGCAGGGATTAAACCAATCAGAATCGCAGAATCGGTCATCTGACTAACGAACAGTGGGATAATCGTTCCAAACGAACTGAAGCCCCAGCCAACCCCAAACAGTGCGGCATCTACCAGGCCAACAAACACGTTGAAGCGCAGGTGCTTGTGAATATAGGCGGAAACAGTGTTCATACAGACTCTACTTTCTCGTTTGCCAAAAACCCTGCCGAGTATAGCAAACAACCTGCATTTTGTAACCGGCTCTTGACAAATCCCCTTAAGATAACTAAAATAAAAACGAACGTTCGTTCATTTTTTGGAGCCGCGATGACCCCTGAAGAACTTGCCAGCAAAGGCGAACGCACCCGCGCTGCCATTCTCGATGCGGCCTACGACCTGTTCCTGAGCCAGGGCTACTCGGCCACCTCCATGCGCCAAATTGCCCAAAAAGTGGGCATTGCCCTGGGCGGAATCTACAACCATTTCGGCAGTAAGGATGAAATTTTCCAGGCGCTGATTATCAACAAACATCCTTACCTGCAAATTCTGCCGGTGCTACAGGCCGCGCCCGGCGAAACCACCGAAGAATTCATCCGCAATGCCTCGCGCCTGGTGCAACAGGAAATGGGGCAGCGGCCTGATTTCATCAAACTCATGTTTATCGAAATCGTGGAGTTTGAAGGGCGGCACTTCCCCAAGGTCTTAGAGACCATTTTCCCGATGGCATTCCCCCTCATCCAACGTTTTATTGCCCCCGGCAGCGGCGTGCGGCAAGATATACCGACCGCGCACCTGATTCGCGCCTTCATTGGCAACATCCTGGCCTTTTACCTGACCGACTTCCTCACCCGCCAGGCCTCCGTGCCGCCTGGCATCCGCGACATGCGCCTGGAAGACTTCATGGAAATTTTCATGCACGGCATTCTGGAATTCAGAAGTCAGAATGCAGAATGATGAATTACGACTACCAAATATCGAATAACGAGCAACCAACATGAACTCACGCCTCGCCTCCATCATCCGCAAAGAATTCATCCAGATATTCCGTGACCGGCGCACGCTGGCGCTGATACTGGTCATTCCCATCATGCAGTTGTTCCTGCTCGGCTATGCCGCCACCAACGACGTGCGCAACGTGCCGTTGGCGGTCTTTGACCAGAGCAAGAGCGCCGAATCGCGCGCCCTGCTCGACTCATACCGCGCTGCCGATTACTTTGCCCTGGCCCACGACGCCGGGTCGGAAGCCGAACTGCAACGGCTGATTGAAACCGGGCAGGCCAAAGCCGCGCTCATCATCCCGCCCGATTACGCCAACCGCCTGAAAGCAGGCGACGCCCAGGTCATGTTCATCCTCGATGGCTCCGACCCAACGGTTGCCTCCACCGCGCTTTCGGCGGCGCAACTCATCGGGCAGAGCCACGCCACCACCATCCTGTCCCAAAAAGTCGCCCGCGCTGGCCTGGCGCTCAAACTCCAGCCGCCGGTCGAAGTCCGCACCACCGTCTGGTACAACCCCGACCTGATTAGCGCCCACTTCATGATTCCCGGCGTCATCGGCATGATTCTGTACGCCATCACCGCCATCCTCACCGCCTCGGCCGTCGTCCGCGAACGTGAGCGCGGCACCATTGAGCAGCTCATCGTCACCCCCATCCGCCCGTGGGAACTGGTCGTCGGCAAAATCATGCCCTACACCATCCTGGCCCTGTTCGACACGCTCACCGTCCTGTTCGTTGGACACTGGTGGTTTGGCGTCCCCATTCGCGGCTCGCTCGCCCTCATCATCGGCGTCTCGGCCATTTTCCTGCTCTCCGGCCTAGGCGTTGGCTTGTTTGCCTCCACCATCGCCAACACCCAGCAAGAAGCCATGCTCACCGTCTGGATGACCCTTTTGCCGAGCATCTTCCTCTCCGGCTTCTTCTTCCCGCTGGAGGCCATGCCCCAGGTGTTGCAATGGATTTCCTACGCCATGCCCCTGCGCTACTACCTGAGCATCATCCGCGTCCTCTTGCTCAAGGGCGTCGGCCTGGAAAGCATCCTGTCCGATTTCGTGGCGCTCACCCTCTTCGGCCTGGTCATCATGACCGCCGCCGCGCTTCGCTTCCGCAAACGTCTTGATTGATGGTTTCCTGGCTTTAACTGGAGAACCGAAAAACCGAAAACTGGAGTTTCTATGAACCACAACCGCCCGCCTGTTCCCGTCATCATCATCGTCCTGCTTGCCATCCTTGGGGCAGCCGCCTACTTCCTGTGGCCGCAATTCCAGCCCGCTGCCGAAACCGGCCTGACCGCCTCCGGCACGGTCGAAACCGTGCAAACCTCCATCGCGCCCGAAGTGGCCGGAAAAGTGCTGGAAGTGTTGGTAGAAGAAGGGGATTCCGTCTCCGCCGGGGATGTGCTCCTGCGCCTAGACGCCTCCCTGCTCGAAGCGCAGCGGACTCTCGCCACCGCCAACTTGGCCGCCGTTAAAGCGGCAGTTACCACCGCCGAGGCCGCCGTTGCCTCTGCCCGCGCCCAATACGACCTGGTGGTGCAGGCCGCCCTGACCGAAGAAGCCGCCTTGCGCGCCGCCGATTGGAAGTTGAGCAAACCGACCGATTTCGACCAACCCTCCTGGTACTTTACCCGCGCCGAGCAATTGACCGCTGCCGAAACCGAACTCGCCGCTGCGCGCCAAGCCCTGGCAAAAGCCGAAAACCGCCTGGCAGATTACCAAAAACAAGCCGCCGGGCAGGATTTTCTCCAAACCGAACGAGACCTGGCCGCCGCCCGCGCCGCCTACGACCTGGCCAAATCCCTGCTCGATTCCACCACCGGCGCCGACCAAACCCTGCGCGATTCCGCCCAAACCCGCTTCGATGACGCCCAATCGGCCTTAAAAGACGCCCAAAAAGCCTACGATGACGCCCTGACCACCGAAGCCGCCCAAGACATCCTCGAAGCCCGCGCCGACCTGCGCCTGGCCCAAGAACGTGCCGACCGCGCCGCCGACCGTCTGCGCGCCCTGCAAACCGGTCTGAACGCGCCCAAAGTGCTGGCCGCGCAACGTGCCGTCGAACAGGCTGAAGCCGCCCTGGCCCAAGCCAAAGCGGCTGTCCAACAAGCCGAAGCCAACCTGAAAGTGCTAGAGACCCAAATTGCCAAACTGACCATCACCGCCCCCGCCGATGGCGTCATCCTGACCCGCAACGTTCAGCCCGGCGAAGTCGTCAGCCCCGGCACGGTGGCGCTCACCCTCGCCAACCTATCGGACTTGACCCTGACCGTTTACATCCCCGAAGACCGCTATGGCGAAGTGACCCTCGGCCAAACCGTCAGCGTCACCGTTGACTCCTTCCCCGGCGAAACCTTCCAAGCCACCGTCGTTCACATCTCCGACCGCGCCGAATTCACCCCGCGCAATGTCCAGACCGTCGAAGGCCGTAAGACCACCGTCTTCGCCATCAAATTGCGCCTCGATGACCCGGCTGGCAAGTTGAAGCCTGGGATGCCGGCGGATGTAGTGTTTGAGTAGTTAGCCGGTGGGTCGGTTATCCGGTTATCCGGTTGTTCAGTTGTCCGGTTGTTCAGAAGAAAGGAACGAATCATGCCTACCATCTCCCGCTTTGAAGAGATTGAATCCTGGCAATTGGTGAGAGAACTGACCAACTTGGTGTATGCGTTTTCCCGTCGTGAACCGTTTTCGCGTGATTTCGGTTTGAAAGACCAGATTTGCCGTGCGTCGGTTTCAGTCATGAGCAACATTGCCGAGGGGTTTGAAAGCCAGACCCAGGCGCAGTTCATCCGTTATCTCGGCATTGCCAAAGCCTCGGTGGCAGAAGTTCGCAGTCAATTGTATGTTGCCCTCGACCAAAACTACATCTCGAAGGAAGAATTTCAAACCGCTTTTGATATTGCATACAAAACGTTGCGAAAAATTGTCTCTTTCATTGCCTATCTCCAGGCTCATTCGTATGCGCGCCGCGTGAGTGATGGACAGGTGGAGTACCATATTGAACATTAGTCTCCGCTGATTTGGTTATCCAGTTATCCAGTTGACCAGTTATCCGGTTGGCCAGTTAGTTAGTTATTCAGTTGTCTATCTGACGGAACGATCGAACAACCGGAAAACCAGAAAACCGCAAAACCGGAAAACCGAACAACCGGAAAACCGAACAACCGCACAACCGAAAAACTGGACAACCGACAAACCGGAAAACCGCAAAACCGCAAAACCGCAAAACC
>QEXW01000044.1 GCA_003130845.1 Anaerolineae bacterium | reverse complement strand
GGCGCTGATTTCAAATGAGACTTGGTTTAGGATAGAAAGCCGTTCGGCGGTTGCTAGGGTAGATTGGTAGAGGTCGGCGTTTTCGAGCGCAATGGCAGCCTGATTGCTGATGGTGCGGGCAAGTTCAATTTCGGTGGATTGGAAGTGGCTAAATTCGCGACTTTCAAGGACGATGGCGTAAAAATTTTGGCTGGCTGCAACCGGAACAATCATCAGCGAGGCGGTATCTTCTAGGAATTCAGCCAGGGCGGCTAGTTTGGCGTCGCTCCGTGCATCATCACTGGTGTATACCGTGAGTGATTGGCGCACGTAAGCCAAGGCCGGCGCCGTTGGAATAGAACGGTAAATGGCAGGGCGTCCAAGTTCTTCTGGAAAGATGGAAAGGAGCAAGGCCCGGTTTTCTTTTTCTAGCAGCAGGAGCAGGGCGCGTTCACTTTGCATGGCCCGCATGAGTTGATTCGCGGTCAAGCGCAAGACTTGTTCCGCATTGAGTGAACCGGCCAGTTCAGATGAGAACTGATTGAGCAAAGCCAAGCGTTGGGAGCGTTCATCGAGTTCTGCTGCGCGCTGGAGAGATTCCTCGAACAAGGTCGCATTTTCAATGGCGATAGCAGCCTGGCTGGCAAAGGTGGTAGCCAGTTGGATGATTTCGTTTTGATAGAAATGTGCCTCGGCTTTTTCGGTTGCTACCACGCCAATCACTTGTCCTTTGGCAATCAGTGGAATGCCAAGCCAAGATAAATGCTTGGTCTCAACCAAGGATGAGAAACGCTCGTCGCTGCGCACATCTCCCACGATAATTGGTTTGCCGGTGTCAATCATTTCATGCAGTAACAGGCTGTCTTCAATTTCGACCGTTAGTCCTTTGCGTTCTTCGTTATCATCGAAACCGCGCGCATCGGCCACAATCAGTTTGCCATCGGTGCGCATCCAGAGGATGGCGGTATCGTAGGGGACAATCATGCCCATGCGGTCAAGCAGGGATGCCACCAATTCCTCTCGCCTTAGGCTCGATGTGAGGGTCGCAGCGACCGAGTTGAGCGCTTGTAATTGCCCGGTGCGTTCTTGGGTGGCCTGCAACAGGCGGACATTTTCGAGAGAAATGGCTACTTGCTGGGTCAGAGAGAGTAGGAGGGCCTCGTCTTCTGTGTTGAACGCCGCCGGGTTGTTGAAGTTATCGAGAACGAGAACGCCGATGTTTTGCGCGCTGGTGTAGATGGGAACGAGCAGGCTGGAATAGGGGAAGCGTTCGCCGCTGGCTTTGCGGTATTTGAGCAGGTTTTCTGGTGAAAGATTATATTCTTTGGCAAAGTTGACTTCATCCAGCCGGCGAGGGCGTTTTTCCATGAACACTTTGGCCGGTAGGCCTTCATTGAGG
Organism: Anaerolineae bacterium; assembly: GCA_003130845.1. Lineage (GTDB taxonomy): Bacteria > Chloroflexota > Anaerolineae > Anaerolineales > Villigracilaceae > UBA5195. Next base: position 13,828 of record QEXW01000044.1, on the reverse strand, counting down.
TGGTAGTGAATGCTCAGAATGCTTTCGTCATCTACGTAATTCATGGCCGCGATTGGCACTAAAATCTCTTCGCGTGGGTCCCATTGCAGCACGACTCCGGCGTGGGCAGCGGCCACCACGCGTAAAGCGCTTTTGAGCAGCGACTCTAAAATTTGGCGTGGGTTTAATCCGCTCAGTTGCCGGCTGAAATCGAGCAGCAGGTTGACTTCTTCCAATCGTTGGCGGGTTTCGTTGAGTAAGTTGATGGTTTGCAGGATAATCGAAATCTGACGGCTAATCTGTAGGTAGATTTGTTGGTCCTCGACGGGCATCGCGGGCATGGGTTCGGTGTCCACAGCCAGCACGGCGGCAACGGGTTTGCGATTGATGATGATGGGAATCGCAATGAAGGATTTGGCCCGCAAGACGGTTAGGAAGGGCGTATCGTGCCAAGTTTCGTCTTCATCGAGGTTGATAGAGAGCAGGGTTTCACCGCTTTGCAAGCAGGTGCGCAGAGGGTTGCGTTGTCCAAACAGTGTCTGTGGGTTGGAGTTGCTGGGCAAGTTTCCAAATACGTGGATGATGCGTGGACCATCTGCCATTTCGCGCGCTACTAGCGAGATGGACATGTCAAAACTGGTCAACACTTGTTGGCCAAGCGTCATCAAGGCCGAAGACATGTCAAACTGGCGGCTGATGGCCTCGGTCAATTGCAGGCCGGCGCGAATGTGTCGGGCGCGATGCGTTAGGTTGGTGACGGCAACTGTGTGTTCCAGGTCCTTGTGCAATAACACCGGCAAACTGCGCTGGCTGAACATCAGCAAGTTCTTTTCGCGCACCACGTCTTTGGAGAGCGTTGTAATGCGTTCTTCGGCAGATTGTAGAGCATGTTGGCTGGCAATGGTCAGCGCAGCCTGTGTTGCATAAGCTTCCAAGATTTCCAGGGTGATGGCATCTGGGCGCATCCCATCGCGAGGTGCATCTACGCTGATGAGGCCTAATGGGCGCTCACTCTTGTCGTAGATGGGGATGAGCAACATGTCTTCGGGTTTCCAGGTATTGGGAGCGCGACCGACTTCTTGCACAAGTGTGACGGTTTGTACGTTTCCGGGGATGACTGGCGCTTGCTCCGCCGGGATGAAATACAAGCTGTTGATTTCAAATTCCGGTTTCATTAACTGGGCAACGCTTGTCCACGGTTGCTGTTGAGAGCGCATGCGCGCAAAGGTTTCAGTATCAATTCCGGCGCCAACCACGCGAGTCAACAAACCGGTTTGCAAATCGTTCAGGCTAATCAGCACAATGCTGAAGGCAGTGGCTTTTTGAATGCCTTGCGCGAGCAATTCAAGAGAATTTACCAGAGACCCACCGAGGCGTAGCCCTTGCATGGTCTCGGTGAGGTGATAGAAGGCTTCTGCTCGCCGGCGGAACAGTTCCATGCGATTTTGTTGTTCGCGTTGGCTGAAGGCTCTTTGCAGAGCAATGGCCGTCTGAATGCTGATGTTTTTAATCATTTCGATGTGGCCATCATCAAAATGACCGGCTTGGCGAGCATGAAGTTCGATGAACCCGTATATCTCATCTTGGTATGAAATTGTCGTAACCAGGGCAGAACGAACGCCAGGATGGAGGGGGGTGTCTGTCTGGTTGCTATCTTCTAATGTCACCACTTGTCCGCTGGTGCGGGCTTGTCGGACAAGCGACCAGGCGCTTTCGCTGGGTGTATGTCCCAAGAAAAACATAGCGGGGCGGAGTTCAATATCCGTGTTTCCGGGTTCATATAACAGGGCGGTGCCACACTCGGCTTCAGAGACGCGCAAACTTTCTTCGTAAGCCACTCGCATTACTTCTTTTAGGCCGCTGGCGGCGTTGAGTTGGCGCATGATGCGTGCCAGCGCCGTTAGATAACCTGCTCGGCGCTGCAAGACGGCGGTGGTTTCACCGGTATGGCGCGCGCTTTCTATTGCAATCGCTAGTTGGCTGGCAACGGTGGAGGCAATTTGCAAATCTGCTGGTCCAAACATTTCCTCGCGCCGTCCGCCGAGCATCATTTCACCGATGCCTTGCCCTCGTACAATCAGCGGCACGGCAATGGCCGATTCGAGCGATAGTCGGCGCACAAGTGCTTGGTAGAGCGGCAATACGCGCCTATCTTTGGATAAATTGCCCGAAAGAAAAGGTCTCTGACTTCCGGCCACGGTCAGGCGATAGTTGGAGGGTTTAATAACAATTCGTGAGAGGGAACTGTACAATTCATCTGGCACACCCATCACCGAAGGTGTGTGTGCGCGCATGATGCCTTCTTCTTCGTTGAACAAGAAGACTGCACCAACCTCTGCTTGCAGGAGTTGGAATAGTTCTTGCAGAGAATAGGTGATAATTTCATCGAGTGTGGCGTTGGAACTGACCAGGCTGGCAATGCGGCGCAGCGATTCGGCGCGCTGATTGCGCTGACGCGCTTGTTGTACCAGGATGGCATTATCAATAATGGCGGCCACTTGGTTTGCAACGATGTTCAACAGCCGTAAATCATCTTGCGAAATCCCTGGATTGGTTTGACGGTTATTGGAAAGTTGCAGGTAGCCCAAGAATCGACCGGCGGAAAGCAGCGGTATCAGTATGGTGTCGCGCATAGAAGCCGCTTGTGCTAAGTCTTGCAGGCCAAGTTCAGCCCACATTGGGTCCTGACTGGCATTCAAAGTGGTTAGCACTTTTTGGCTGCTGATGAATTCTTCGGCGGGGCTATTGGAGCGAATGGTGGTTTTATAGATATGAACGATGTTATCCGGTAAGCCATGAAAGGGGGTTTGTCCTTCCAGTGCTCGACGTTGTTCGTCGTACAATAAAAATCCTAAAATTTCAACGTTGAATAATGGGGATAAGCCGCTCACCAGCCGTGAAAACAGGTCTTTGAAGTCTCGCAGTGACCCAACCGCTTGGGATAGATTGGTCAGACCAAGCAGTTGTGCGTTCCAACGTTGTTGTTTTTCGTAGAGAACGGCGTTGCGCAAGGCAACCGCAGCCTGCCCGCTGATAAGTTGTAGCAGGTTCAGGTCTTCTTGGGAAAAACTGTTTACCGGTACTACTCCAATTTCCAGCGTGCCAACCAATACGCCGTAGGCGGTCAGAGGCAGGCCAATGTATGAGCCCATCGGTGGCACGCGGCTGCCGAGGGGGTCATATCGGACTTCGGTGAAAGAGCGTGTATCGGGGATAAAGAGTTCTTTGCGTTGTGCAACGAGAAAATCAGCGTATGCTCCAAACTGGCTTCTACTCTCGCGTTGCAGTGTGCGTGTTGCTCCCGTTGTATCGCTCATGCGGTAGGTGATGAACGATTCGGAATTTGTGTCCCAAATTTTTAGTTCTAAGAAATCTGTGGCAACCAGACGTTCAACATTGATGAGCGTTGCCTGAATGGTTGCTTCTAGGCTTAGGCTGCTGGCAATCGCTTGTCCAAATTCCGAGACGGTCTTGAGGGTGATGCCTGAAATGGTATCGCCCTGGGAAGAATGCGCTAATCCGAGCGCGCTTTCTACCCGGCGGATGGCCAGCAAGGTGCTTGGAACGGTGCCTGGCACGCGATAGGAAACTGCTTCGACCAATTTGCCGTTTATAGAAAAGCGCGCTTGTCCTTCGGCAGCGCACAATTCTAAAAAACTCTCACTGGGGCGTACGCGGCGGGCCAAGCGCTCTAGGTGTGGAATTTCGCCCTCGAATAGTTCAAACCATTCTCGTGCTTGTGAGTTGATATATCTTAGTCTACCGCCCGTTTCGATGACGAGAATGGCGTCGTTGTGTGTTTTATGCTGTAGAAATGTTGGTTGGGTTGGTTCTTGAAAAGAAGGCCGCAATTTCGGTGCTACGAAATTCAAAATCACCCAGACTATTAAGATAAATAATAGTCCGAGCAGTAGAAATCCGATGCTGAAAAGAATTGGGCCTGGCAACATAGCAGAGCCGTTCCTGCCTATTCTTTGGTCGTAGCACCGGCATCCTGGCGACGTGCTTCGGCGGCCAGTTCCGTAATTTCACGAATATCGGCAAATGACGTTTGGGAGGGGGAGACCAGCCCAATTGCCAGAGTCATGAGAGGGAATTGCTCCATTTGTCCATCAGGGCCGGGAGCCAAAATAAATCCTTGTTGACGGTCTATAAAGTTGTAGTGGGTTTGGACTTCTTCGGCAAAGCGCTCTTTGAGACGGGTTTTAACCTGGCCAGAAGCGCCTTCGGTGGTGATGACGATAAAGTTATCGCCGCCGGCATGGCCAACGAAGTCGGCAGGTGTGCCGAGTTCATCGAGTACTTCGCCAATTAACATGCCGGTAAAGCGTAAAACGTCATCACCGGCGACGAATCCGTATACGTCTTTGAACGGTTCGAAATGGTTGATACGAATATCTAAGAAAGCCCAGCCCGTTTCCCGAATAATTTTGCGCAGTTGTTCCTCGATCAGCCGTCCTGCTGGCAAGCCAGAGCGCGGGTCGGTTAGGCTTTCTCTCTCAGAGCGGCGAATGGCGCCTTGCACACGTAATTTGAGTTCCTCGATGTCGAACGGTTTGGTGATGTAGTCATCTGCACCCAATTCCAACCCATGCAGGCGGTCACTGCGCTCATCTTTTTGTGTCAGAAAGATGACAGGGATATGGCTGGTGCGGGTGTTCATGCGCAAGGTACGGCATACTTCGTAACCGTCAATATCCGGCAGCATGATGTCCAGCACAATCAGGTGCGGCAATGCGTGTCTGGTTTTTTCCAGCGCATCAGAACCGCGCATGGCCGTGTCTACATCGTAGCCTAGCCCGCTGAAATAGATTTTCAGCATGGTGGAGATGTCGACATCGTCCTCGACTATCAACAGGCGGGCTTTTCCCATAACGAGCCTCCCATCATGATTGTCGCCGCGCTTTTTGGGCGTTACGGCGCACTGCTTCGATTTGTTCTGGGGTTACCGCGCGCTCGAAGGAACGAAAACCGCTCAGGCGAAAGCCATGTTTTGTGGCGATTTGGGTAATCTCTTCGACACGCGCGCGGCTGATTTCTTTGCCAAGGGTGTAATCCTCAAATCGGCCTTCTAGGGCCAGGGCCATCGTCTCTGCCATGCAGGCGTATGATTTACCCGGCGGAAAACCAAAGTTAAAGTGGAAATCAACGGGGCCTGGAACGTCCACCATGCCGCCGTCAATCACTAATATATCATTTCGTGCCGCTGCCACCATTGCAGATACATCGCGAGGCCGAGCAACGTCACACACCACCGCGCCTGGACGCAGGTCTTCCGGCCGAATGACATCATGCACGGCGCTGGTGACAGTCAGGATGAGTTGTGCCTTGCGCAGCGTGTCCATCGAGGTGCTGGTGTGTATTTTTGCTTTGGCGGTTGGCTGCCAGCGCTCACGCAAGGCCTCTAAGGCTTCGGCGCGGCGTCCTATTAAGTATAACTCACCTACCTCATCTGCGAGAAGTTCTGCACACACTTTTCCTATCGAACCGGTCGCTCCAACTACTGCTGCACAGGCCGAGGCGAGGGGAATTTCCATCAGTTGGGCTGCTTGTTTGATGGATTCAACCGCAATGGCGATGGTGTACGAGTCTCCTGTTGTTACTGGAATATCGAGTGCGCGGGCAATCGTCAGGCCGGCATCCCCAATCACAGAGGTAAATGCTCCTAATCCTAGAATTTTTGCGCCCAGTCGTTCTGCCATGTGGCCGGTTTCGATAATTTTCCGATAAACTGTGTTTTCTGGTAATTGCAACATTCTTTGCGGGGTATATGGGCAGGCCAGGAACCAACCTTTGATTTCTTTACCCGTTGCTTCAGAGATGATGCCTTCAATCTCGGAAATGTACACTGGTGGAAAAAATGTGGAGAAGAAGTTTATCTGTTGTTCGGTCAGGAGTTTTCCTAGCAGTGGGTATTTTCGGCTAACGTCACGTTTCGGGTCAATTGGGTGAATGATAAATGCAAATGTGTCCATGAATTACCAAGATTCCAGCAAGTCTTCTTCTTTCTCGTCACGTGGGTATAAACGCACATGTGCGCTGGCATTGCGCATTTTGTGGTGGTCACTGTCCTCATACTTTACGTCTCGGTCAATGATGCGCCGTTCTTTGGAGGCTGCTAAGACCACATCCGATTCGATGGTGCGGGCAGGGAAGACAATCATGCCGGCACCAATCCGGCAATTGTGGCCGACAGCACCTCCTAATACCGGGCGGTTGGATGGCTTGAGTTCATTGTGTCCATCGAGCGCTTTGATGGGTGAAGGGATGAGATTGTAGTCGGTAAACGTGGAGCCTGCTCCAATGAACGTGTTACGCCCAACCACACACATTTGCAAACAGGTGTTTTGGGCGACCATCGAGTTATCCATAATGGTGGTCATGAACAAGGAAGCGCGAAATGGCAGAAAGACATTGTTGCCAATGACCGAGAGCATCAATTGGCAGCCTTGTGAGATGTTGACGTTGTCACCGATGGTGCAGTTTTCAATCACGGCGCCGGCGTTGATGGTCACACCATCTCCAATGGTGGTTGGGCCGTGAATGATGGCTGTGGGGTCAATGACACAATTTTTGCCAATCTTAACGAGAGCCGAGCATTCGAGTAATTGTTTGCCTTCGTAGAGCGCGGTTGCCAAGATTTTCAACTTGAAGGCCAGGTCATTATTCAGGCGAGTCTCAAACCGCAGGCCGCGCGCAAATAATCCAAAGACGGTATCAGCGATGAAGACATGTGTCCAACAGTCAATGGCCATCATGGCACGGCGTGGCACTTGGTATACCAGGTCACCGCGTTGGTCGGCCATATAGGTAGGAACGTGGTAATATCCTACTTCTTTGGATTGCATGTCTATCACCACGGGGTCTACATCGGCTTCGGGACCGTTGGGGTAGTACCATAGGTCTGCCAAATATAAGTTTCCGGCAGGTGTGTAGGAAACCGAAAGGGGCAGGGCATGTTCGCGAAAGGCAGGGTCATCCAACGAGAATGCTGCTCGAACTGGTCGTTTGCGTTGTTGCGCCAGCCGAATGAATTCTGCGATGTAGTGTTCATCGAAGAATAGGTTATCGCGGTAGACCAACATCGGTTCGCGTAACAAGGGCAAACGTTGTTTGGGCATTAATTCCAGTTCGCGCGTTGTATAGGGCGCCAAGACGTTTTTTTGCCATAGCCAGAGCGGTTGGGCTTGAATGGCCAAATCGCGGGCAGGGACGTTGAAGGGGGGGATTTTTCGAGGAGCCTGTAAAATGATTTTGAGCATATCTTAACTCATCGGTTTTTTTTCAATCAAAATGGTACACGCAGCATCGCCACAGGCTAGGCAGGCTATTTCTTCGACACGATAGTATTTACCGCCGCTCATCCAATAGAGCGACTCTTGTAATAGACCGACCGCCATCTGACAACAAGGACTATCGGTCGTACGCTCCCAGCACAGGGGGCAGCGTTCAATGTGCCAGAGAAGGAAGGTGTCTTTATTTTCAAGCCGAACGCGCTGGTCGCTGTGTTTGTTGAAGATGTCGGCCAGGGCAGCGGCACCTGTCTCGAAGCGGGTTTGCATGGGTAAGAGCCGAAAGGTCAGGTCGGTCAGGCCGTGTAAGGGGCCAAATTCACGTAGACCGTGTTGGAAACAAGCGCGGCCAATGCGCAAGGCAACGCCTCGACCTCCGTGTGGCCCATAAAAGCGTTCTAGTGTACTATGCAGGTGGCTGATGGTGGCAAAAGAAAGTGCTTGGTCGTATTCGCGGTGTAAAATGCAGGTGCTTAAATCTGAGAGGGAGGCCAGGTTTAGGATGGCATGTAGTCCGTTTCGCCCCAAAATCTCTTCCATCGCCTGGAGGATGATTTTTCCCATGCGGTCAGGGTAATAAAAGGGGGTGGCGGTCATCAGATTGGATTCGCTTCCTCATCGAGAAATGCCTTTAGTTTTTCCATAAAGTCTTGTGGTGTATCGAGCATGACGAAGTGTTGCGCGCGTTCCCACCGAACTACTTTGGCATGCGGGACACCCTGAATCAGTGGTTCCCATTGTCGTGGATGGACGATGTTATCGCGGTCGCCGTACATTCCCATGACGGGGATTTTGATTTGGGGCAAAAAGGGGCGTAAGTCGGTGCGCCGCAAGGAGGCAATGCTCAGCAGGAACGATTCCAAGGTGGTGCGAGAAAGGTCTTTATCCATCATCTCCGGGAAACGCGGGTCGCCACAAATAAAGGGGGATGCTACCCGCATTCCGGCGCGAAAGGCCCACATCATGTTGAATAGCACAAAGGCAATCAGCCGATAGCCGGCTAATTTGAGGGGGATGGCTAGGGAGCTTCCTACAATTGGGGAGCCAATCACAACGACTTTGGCAGCACGATGTGGGTATTGGATGGCGACTGACAGGCTGACGGTGCCGCCCATGCTATGACCAACCAGTGGGGCGCGGGCAATCCCTAGGCGCTCCATGAATTGATCTACCAGGCTGACGAAATCTTGCACGGCATAGGTTTCCCGTTTTTTGCCTGATTCGCCAAAGCCCCAAAAATCTAGCGCGTAGGTGCGATAATATCGGCCCAGGTAGGCCATTGTTTCCTGCCAAAGCCCCCAAGAGCCTAGCCAGCCGTGTAAAAGAATTACCGGTCGGCCACGCCCATACACTTCATAATGAACGATGCCTTGGTCAGTAGTGATTGAGGACACGTCGGTCTTCGCAACAATTTATTTTTCCGTGCCATCCATCTCCGCGAGAATGCTGTAAAGCAATTCCAGCAGAACGTTTTTTACGGTGGCTTTATCGGTTGCAACGCATGGTAGGAGTTTGACTTTCCCATCGAGACGCAGGGCATGGCGCATGTCTTCCAGGTCCCATGCTTCGGGCATGTCCTGCTTGTTGGCGGCAACGACATACGGCGTTGGTGCATAAGCACGGAACGTTTCCAAAATAGAGCGTGCTTCACGGAAGGTTTCCGGTCGGGTGCTGTCCACCATGACGATGAAGCCGAGCATCCCTTCGGAGAGGATTTCCCACATGAAGTCGAAACGCTTCTGACCGGGTGTTCCAAACAAGTAGAGCACGAGGTCTTCATCTACGGTGATGCGGCCAAAATCCATCGCCACGGTGGTGGCAGTTTTGACGGCGCGCTCCGAATCCGATGAGATTTTCCGTTCCGTCGAGACGACATCAATTTCGCTGACGGAGCGAATAAATTCCGTCTTGCCGGCGCTGAACGGGCCAGTGACCACCATTTTTACGGTCTGCATAATGCCTCACCCAAAAAAAGATTTTTTATATAGAACGGATGCGCGTGATTAAGCGGTTGACAAGCGATTTTTGCTCTTCGCGATTTTGCATTGTAACTTGCGGCCGGGCGCGTTCGGCTGTGGCTGGTGCTCCCTCCGGCCGGACGACTTCTACCAAGCCGGCCTGTAATAGGCCGTAAACGATGCGCCGGATTTCCAAGTCGCTCATTTTGGCGGCAGCGGCAATTTGTCGAATGGTGTTGCGCGGGTTGATGTAAGAAACAACACGCCATTCTTCTACACTCAAATTCATTTTTTGCATGGAAGTGCCGGGGCGCTCAATGAATTTAAGCGCCATATCCAGGCTGGGGATTTCATCCTGTAGTTGTTCCCATTCTCGCAGCTGGCGAGCGCCTTCAATGATGAGATTTTCCAGGTCGAGCCGTACGGTGATGCGGTCTTCCGGCGGCATCAGGTCGTTTTCAAAGCGAAAGTTGCCTTCTACCCAAGTGAACAGCCGCCGCACAATGTCGGTGAAATAGGATTGGAGCGAGTTGAGGATGTCGTCTTGCGTCATGTAGCCAGCGTTGATGAGCAAAAGGCCAAGTTCTTTGTCGCTGACATGTGTGGCGCGGGTTTGAATGGCGCGTAGTTGCCCGGTGGTCAACTTGTTTGCGCGATGTAACACCGTTGCCAGGCGACCATCTTCCTGGCCAATTTGTGCATACGCCAGTTTGCCATCTCGGAAGGAAACTTTGGCCGCTTCCGAGGGAGCCTCAATCACCAATGTGCCTGTTTTATGGGCTAAATTGATGAGATTCAATAATTGAGTCACCGTAAAATCACGAAGGTTGCCGCGCAGCGCCATGTGTTCTCTCACCTAATTGCATGAATGGACATTACCGAGATTATACATGCAAGATAAATGTGTGTAAATATAATGCTTTGATAGATAAAAGAAATGATAAGCGTGAGTAAGCAAAAATGCGCAGAGCGAGTGTACAAGCTCGCTCTGCGTTGTTGGGGGGAATGCGAATTGTGATTTACCGCCACCACACCGGCCCTGGTTTGCGGTAGTTTTGGGCAAGTAATTCTAAATCTAATACGTTAATAATGCCGTCGTTGTTCAAATCGGCGGCTTGTGGGGTGTTGGCGTTGTAGTTCATGCCAATGGTGAGCGCATCAAACTGGTCAATCACTTGATTTTCGTCAATATCGCCCGCCAATAGGTAAGTCGCCGGTAAGGTGGTGGTTTGACCTGCGATTAGGTTTACGGTGGCCAGGGCTTTTAGGTGTCCACTGGCTGTGGCAATGACGGTGTAACTTCCGGCTGGAGCCTGCAACCCAAAGATGCCATCTGACCCAAGCAGGATAGAGTCTCTCAGGGTGTCTGTACTATCGTAGAGATGGATTGTGACCGGCTTGAACGCTGAGACTTGCCCGGTCAATGTGCCAGGGGAATCGGGCAAAACGGTAGGTGAAGCGAACGGGGTGGCAGTTGAGGTTGGGATGGGCGTTTCGGTTGGTACTAGGCTTGGAGAAGGGCTGGGCCAGGGCGTTTGGGTCGGTTCAGGCAGCGCGGTCGGGGTTGACCAAAAGCTGCTCGTGGCGGTGGGCGTAGGTTGGGGAACAGGAGCTCGAACGGTGAGCGTGTCCGGAATGTACTCAATGCTGGTTAAGACTCCATCGCCTTTTGAGATACGTGCGCGGCATTCTAGCGTCGTTTGCCCGGCTTGTAACCCTGTGGTGATGTAGGTAAAGGCTGCCCCACTGGTGTTGGCGCGATTGCCATGACTGCCGGCGATTGCCACAATGAAGGTCCCGTTTTGGGGGCCGTTGATGGCCACTGCTGGGTCCAGGCCAAAGAGCGTGGTGGGTGTAATTTCGCTGATTGAAACTATTGCCGGGTCATAGGTGCAGGTGAATTCGGTGCTGCTGTAACCTTCTGCGGGGACATTTTTTAAGCCGACTGTGGTGAGTGTCGTCTGGCCAATATCAATGCTGGGAACTTCTACCTCGGTGTAAATATACGGCCCGCTGGGCAAGGGTGTTTCCTCTTTGTTGGCGATTAGGGTGTATCGTCCTTGCCCGCTTTTTGGAATAATTTGGATGAAATACTGCCCGGCTGGTTGTGTGGTTTTGATTGAGCCGGTGTCGGTGCTGATGATTTCATATCCGTTGGTATCGAGCAGGAAAACCAATAACGAAAGTCCGTTGGTTTGCGGAGAGACGGTCACTGTGAAGGTGGTCAAATCGCTTAAGTTGAGCGACCAGCGCTCGTACAAAAAGGCATCTACACTGCCATGGTAAAGTGTGTTCCATTCAATCGCTTGGCGCAGAACAATTTGCTGGTCGGGCAAGTTCATGAGCGGACGGTAGGAACCGACTTTGATGTTGCCTTTGGTGAAGGTTGTCCAGTTCAGCAAAGGCAGATACTCAACCAGCCAGCCGGCAAAGCGTATATCGCGCATGGTGGGGCGCAGCGAGAAGTGCAGGTGTGGAATTTCGTCCTCAACGTGTGGGATACAGAATGGCTGTCTCACCCCATCCGCAATGACTGCTAGGCGTTGGTTACGATAGACCGCATCGCCGAGTTTGACTTGAATGTTGGCGATGAATTGATATTCGGATGTCCATCCATTCCCATGGTCGAGTTTTAGGTGACACCAACCAACTTCTGTGACTTTGCCGGGTGCAACTGCCGTTACCCAAAAATTGGACGTATCTACACCGCGTTGGATGCCATTGTAGGGGGTGAAGTCTACTGCGCCGCCGTTCAGGTAATGGTGAGGACTGTTGCGCAGGCGTTTGAAACCATTATCAAAGCCATCTAGCGCTACCCAGGCTTTGCCCTGTTCCCAGGGGAGTTGGAATTTGACGGCTAAAGGGGTGACTTCAGAAAGCCGGGCGCGTACACCGCCAAGGGGCAGTAAAACGGCCAGGCCAACCAGTAGCGCAATGATGCGAAAGAACCGGTTGGATTTCATGCTGTTACTCCTGTGTTTCTGCCAGAGAGCGTGTGCAATCGGTTGCTGGCAGAATGATGCGTGCCTGGCAGAATATGGCGAACTGTTTTTGATGGCTGTGATTTTCCAGGCTACGCGGCTACTAGGCCTCAAAGACGAACAAGGCGCTCTTGCCCAAACGCACTACGTCTCCTGGGCGGAGCGGGGCCGAGGCGCGCCGAACAGGTTGCCCATTGATGAAGGTGTTGCCGCTCAGGTCGGTGAGGTAGAAGGCGTTGTTGCTGCTAAAAATTTTGGCGTGATGTCCACTGATGCCAGGGTCTTCCAGGCAGATGTCGTTGCGCGGGTCGCTGCCGATGAGACATGGCACACGTTGTAGCACAAACATCTTGCCGGCGTGCGGGCCGCGTTTGATTTGTAGGCGTGGCTGGCGGGTTAGGCTACGTTGCTTGGCAGGGGCGGTGGGTTTTTTGCGCAGTAAGGCAAATCCGCCCATTATGCCTAGCACCATCAAGGCGGAGACTAACCCGATAACCCAAGTAGGCAGGGATTTTTGCGAGGCGACAGGCGGGTCGAGAGGCAAGATGGCGCCGGAAATCGGTTGAAATTCTTGTTCACCGCCTTTTTCCATGCTCACCGCAAGAGGAATGCTGGTTTGGCCAAGGGTGATTCCTGCCAACGGGGCCGCAAAGCCCGATTGGTTGCGGATGGCCAGCGCAGCGCTTTCTAAAACCAGGTTCGTTTCACAGGCGCGTAACGCGATAAAGCGCACTTCGGCTAACACGCCATTGACCAATTGTGGTATGGTGCTGGCATACGAGCCATCTACCTGTCCACTAAGTTGTGGCAGAGGCAGGCCATTCATGCCGGGTATTGTGCTGGCTGCATTGACCGGTCGTAGACAGGCTGGGTCGTAGCGAATCTGAAAGGTGAAGCCCTGAATGGGCGTGGCTGAAATGGCGTTGACTGTCACGATGACTGTGTCACCGGTTTTGTATGTGGTTGTGTTGGCTGCTAGCCAGATGCTCTCGGCGCTTTGGGCATGCGCAGGTGCGGTGATAAAAAGAGCAAGAAGCAAAACCAAGAAAAGCGCTTTGGATAATTTCATTTCTTAACTCCAGTTCACGAAAGAGGGGCGCGCAATACAGCGCGCCCCCTTCGATGTGCTGTAGTGCTATTCCCAGACCAGTGGACCGGTGGCGCGGTAGTTTTGCGCCAACAATTCAAGGTCTAGCACGTTGATAACCCCATCACCATTCAAGTCGGCAGCGTCGGGGCTGCTCGCGTTATAGTTCATGCCAATTGTCATTGCATCAAATTGGTCAATGATGTTGTTGTTATCAATATCGCCAGCCAGTAGACTGATGTTTGGCATGGTAACGGAACCGCCCTCTGGCACGGTGATGGTGGCTTGCGCACCTAAGAAGCCGATGGCGCCGGCGAAAATTCTGTATGTCCCTGCTGGTACGGTTAGGCTGAAGGTGCCATCGAGATTGACGACTGTGGAGCCGGCCACCGATTCATCTGGGCGGGTTAGAACGATCAGAACAGGTTTGCCTGCCAAAACTTGACCAGAAACCGTCCCATCTTGTGGTGTAGGAGTCTCGGTAGGAGCAGGGGTTTCAGTTGGTCCGGGGGTTTCGGTGGGACCGGGGGT
>QEXW01000006.1 GCA_003130845.1 Anaerolineae bacterium | reverse complement strand
GCTGGAAGACCTGGAAGAAGCCATCCGGGTCTTGAGGCAGGCGGTGGCGTCCACGCCGCCGGATTCGCCGGACCGGCCATCTCGTCTCAACAATCTGGGCAACGGGCTGCGCGACCGCTACGGCCGCACGGGGCGGCTGGAAGACCTGGAAGAAGCCATCCGGGTCTTGAGGCAGGCGGTGGCGTCCACGCCGCCGGATTCGCCGGACCGGCCATCAATTCTCAACAATCTGGGCACCGGGCTGCGCGCCCGCTACGGCCGCACAGGGCGGCTGGAAGACCTGGAAGAAGCTAGGAACCTTTACCGGCAAGCCTGCAGCCTGGCTGAGACTGGCTCGCAGGATGTCCTGCTAACCGCCAGCCGTGCCTGGGGAGACTGGGCCTTCGAACGGCAGGCCTGGGCGGAAGCGGCGGAAGCTTACCGGTTCACTTTCCCCGCCATCGAGCACCTGTTCCGTGTCCAATTCTCGCGCCACGGGAAGGAGTCCTGGATTCGGGAGATCCAGGGCCTGCCGGCGCGTGCGGCCTATGCCCTGCTGCAAATCGGCCAGCCCGAACGGGCGCTGGAGGCGCTCGAGGCCGGGCGCGCCCGCCTGCTGGGCGAGGCCCTCGAGCGCAGCCGCCGCGACCTGGAAAACCTGGCCGCCCTGGGGCATGCCGACCTGCTGGAACGCTACCGCGCCGCTTCCGAGCGCTACGAGGCGCTTACCCGCCCCTCGACCGGCGCCGAGCGCGGCGAGGCCGCTCACTCCCGCCCGGCGGGTTGGCTGCAGCAGGTGGAAGCCGCGCAGGCCAAACTGGACGGGGTCATCGAGCAAATCCGTCAAGTGCCGGGCTATGAGACCTTCCTGAAAACCCTCACGGCTGAGCAAATCCAAGCGCAGGCGCAAGGCGCCCCGCTGGTCTACCTGGCGGCCACGCCGGCCGGCGGTCTGGCCCTGCTGGTGCGCGCCGGGGCGGAGGTGGAGTTTGTCCCCTTGCCCAAACTGACCGAAGAGGCTTTGCAAAAGCAAGTCGTGGGATTTTCGGCAAAGGAATACCAGGCGCTTGTGGAAGAAGCGCACAAAGAAAACCGTCAGCCGCCTTCACAAGCCGACCTGCTGGGCGGCTACCTGGGCGCCTACCTGCGCTGGCGCAGCAATGCCCGCGACGCCGAGGCGCACGCGGCCTGGTTCGCCGCGCTGGACAACACTCTTGCCTGGCTGGGGAAGGCGGTGATGGGCCCGCTGGTGGAGCGCCTACAGGCATTGGGGGTACCCGAGAGCGCCCTGGTGCGCCTGATTCCGGGCGGCTGGCTGGGGTTGCTGCCGCTGCACGCGGCCAAACTCCCCTCCCCCTTTGGGGGAGGGGCCGGGGGTGAGGGAGAAGGGTATGCCCTCGACCACTACACCTTCACCTACCTCCCCTCGGCCCAGGCGCTCTATCACGCCCGCGCTGCGGCGGGCCGCCCGGCCGAGAGCCTGCTGGTGGTGGATAACCCGGATGGCACGCTGATTGCTTCTGGGCAGGAGGCGGAAGCGGCGCAACACGCCTTCCGCGGCCGTCCGGTCACGGTGCTGAAGGGGAAACGCGCCACCCGCGAACGCACCCGGCGCGCCATGCAAGAACACGCTGTCTTGCACTTTTCCACGCACGGCATGGCCGATTGGAAAGAAGGCAAGCGGTCGCACATTCGGCTAGCAGATGGCGTGCTGACGCTGGAGGAAATCTTCGACTTGCGGCTGGAGTGTCCGCGCCTGGCAGTACTTTCGGCCTGCGAAACCGGCGTGCCGGCCCTGGAAGCGCCGGACGAGTTGGTTTCCCTTCCTACCGGCCTGATGCTAGCCGGCATCCCGTGCGTCATCGGCTCGCTGTGGGCGGTCAACGACCCGGCCACAGCCCTCCTGATGGCGTGGTTTTATCATTTCTGGCGTGAGAAAGGCCTGGAGATTCCCCAAGCCCTGCGCGAGGCGCAATGTTCCCTGCGGGATGCGCACCAGAGCGAGGACATCCGCGCTAGCCTGGAAGTGCTGGCCGGCTGGCGCATGTCCGCGCAACAGGCGGAGCAATTCCTCTATCGCGTGCAGGTGATGGATTTTTCGCATCCCTTCTACTGGGCAGCGTTCACGTGCGTTGGGTTATGATAATCCGTCCCGCCGACCTTCGGTCGGTTTTACCAGGCAGAGCCTAGCGACACAAGCACCCGTGCCGCCGACCTTCGGTCGGTTTTACCAGACAGAGCCTGACGACACACACCGTGCCGCCGACCTTTGGTCGGTAGACCAGACAGAGCCTGGCGACACAAGCACCCGTCCCGCCGACCTTCGGTCGGTAGACCAGGCAGAATCTGACGACACAAGCACCCGTCCCGCCAACCTTCGGGCGGTTTTACCAGGCAGAGCCTAGCGACACAAGCACCCGTCCCGCCAACCTTCGGTCGGTAGACCAGGCAGAATCTGGCGACACAAGCACCCGTCCCGCCGACCTTCGGTCGGTTTTACCAGACAGAGCCTGGCGACACAAGCACCCGTGCCGCCGACCTTCGGTCGGTAGACCAGGCAGAGCCTGACGACACACACCGTCCCGCCGACCTTCGGTCGGTAGACCAGGCAGAATCTGGCGACACAGAAAATGGTAGAATTCTTTTATGTCTGAGCGCGAACTATACTACCGCCGACTTCCTCACTGGCACCCGGCAAACGCCACATTCTTTGTCACCTTTCGGCTGGAAGGCTCGCTGCCTCGGTCTCTCACTCAGCAATTGCAACAGGAATACCTGCGCGCCAAACAAGCACTCGAACAAACACTCCCTGACCAACGCACCCAGGCCCTGTACGATGTATATCGCCAGGCACATGCACAGTTTGAAAAAGCACTCGACCGCGCCGATGGCCCGCGCTGGCTGGAACATGAGCAAGTAGCCCATATTGTGCAGCGCGAACTTCATGCTTTACATCCTGCGAACTATCACCTTTTGGCTTATTGCTTAATGCCCACGCACGTGCATCTACTCGTAGATACGCAGGGAATCGCGCCCCCTCCGCCGCGCAAAGATGGCACACAGTACACTGCGTTGGGACAGGCCATGTGGCTGCTTAAGGGCCGAACAGGGTATGCTTGTCAGCAGATTCTTGGCCAGCGAGGTAGGTTTTGGAGCCGTGAATATTATGACCATGTGATTCGTGATGAGCGTGAATATGAACGTGTTCTGGTTTACATTGTTAATAATCCGGTCAAGGCCGGGTTGGTCTCTAATTGGAGAGCCTGGCCGTACACGTATGTCGCCGCGGAGGTGCTTGGCTTCTTCCCTGACCTATGAACGTTGATAGAGTCCACCAGGCAGAGCCTAGCGACACAAGCACCCGTCCCGCCGACCTTCGGTCGGTTTTACCAGGCGGAGCCTGGCGACACACACCGTGCCGCCGACCTTCGGTCGGTAGACCAGACAGAGCCTGGCGACACAGAGCATATAAGTTGAGGTCCCTATGCCCCAAAAACACGACCCCTCTACTCCTTCGACCGCAGAAATCTTGTATGCCGCGCGGCGCGCGGCGAGTCTCTTGCCTGAAAAAGAACAGGAGACATTAAAAACGCTGTTGCTACGCGCCCGCCGCGGCGATAAGGTCACCGTCCATATTCTGAATGTGCTGAGCAAGTCACCCTCAGCGCAGGGTTGGTTGCAACACGCCCTGTACGCGCCGCCGCTCAACACGCGCGGATATGAAGGCTTGCCTGGCGATCCAGTCGAAATCCCGGCGCGCAGTCTGTGGCGTTGTCCCAAGTGCGGATTCACCTGGCGAGTGCTGCGCAAGGGACGACCGGTGCCACCCTGTCCGCGTGACGGCAGCATGCTCGAGCGCGTGTTTGCGGGAGAGGCAGGCAACGATGTTGGATAAATTTTGGGAGAGTTTGGGGGGCGAGTTAGCCGGCGAATGGCTGCGCCACGCTTTCAGCCCGCCTTTTTTGTTCTACCTGGTTGGGTTGGGGTTTTACGTCCTGCGTCACGACTGGCAAACGCTCCGAAGCGCAGTGATGGGACTGACCGTGGTTGAGCAGATTGCCTTGCTCATCCTGCTCCTGATTGGATTGATTCTCAGCGCCCTGCTCAGTGCGCAATGGCGGTTTGCTCTGCTGCGTTGGCTGGAAGGCTACTGGCCCTGGCCGCTCCGCTACCTGGAAAAGCCATTTTGTGCATGGCAGAAGCACCGCCTAGTGCGTGCCGAAGCACAATTAAATGCCCTGCTGGCGCGTCCCTCCACGAACCGGCATTCACGAGCAGCGCTGGAGGTCTTCACCCACTACTTCCCAGACGACTCAGCAGAAATCCGCTCCACCCACTTGGGCAACATCCTGCGCGCCGGAGAAACTGCCCCGACCCAAAAATACGGCCTCGATGCAGTAGCCTGCTGGCCGCGTTTGTGGCCGCTGCTCCCCGCCCATGTGCGGGAAGACTTGAGCAGCGTCCGCAGTCGCTTGCTTACCCTGGCTGAAGTCTGGGGGGTGGGCTTGCTCTCCGTGGTGTGGGTTATCTGGTCATGGTGGGCCTTGCCCCTGGCGCTAGCATGGATGTGGCTCACCTATCAACTGATGTTACCCGTAGCGATGACCTACGCCGACCTGATTGAGAGCGCCTTCGACCTATACCGCTTCTCGCTCTACGACGCCCTAGGCTGGCCGCGTCCAACGGATAGCCAAAGCGAACCCGAACAAGGCAAAGCCCTGACCGAATTCTTGTGGCGGGGCACGCTGGAACCGCCACGCGCATACAAATAACAACCGCGCCATGCGGCCGTTCTAACCAGCCAACCATCGGCGCGTGCTGGGCGCCGGCGAGGCGGCAAAACACAGCCCATTTTTGGATGAGTCGGTGAGCAAACGTCCTTCTTCTGTTTCGTGAGAAGGCAAACTGCTCGCTTGCACGCGCGCCCACCAGGCTTGCCAGCCCAAACGCATCAGGTGGCGGAGGCGGCGTGCTCTCGCCCTGGTCTGGATGTGGATGGCCTACCGCCTGGCGTTGCAGGTCGTCTCCCCCTTCTGCGACCTGCTGCAGGCAACTTTTGATACCCAAGGCTGGTGACTCTACGCTGGCCGCTTCTCGGTCAGAACGGAGTGCCGCCAGCGAAGCCCTGGCGCGCTACGTCCAGCGCGGGATGACGAGCGCGCCGCTCATCTGGAACACTGCCCCAACCAAGGAAACCCCGCTCAAAGGAGAGAGATGATTCCCATCCGCGATGAAAACCCTACCCGCCGCGTGCCGTTCGTCAACTACGGGCTTATCCTGCTCAACGTGCTGGTCTTCCTGTGGCAGGTCAGCCTGGGGCCAGCGGGCGAGGCTGCCCTGTACCGCATGGCTCTCATCCCGCTGGATGTGACACGCGGCTTCGACCTGGGTGACCTGCACTCCATCTTTACGAGCATGTTTATGCACGCCGGCTTGGTGCATCTGCTCGGCAATATGCTCTACCTGTGGATTTTTGGAGATAACGTAGAAGATGCCCTGGGACATCTCCACTATCTATTGTTTTATTGGGCCGGTGGAGTAGCCGCCTCGCTGACTCATGTCTTCCTGTATCCGCTTTCGCAAGTGCCTACCGTTGGCGCAAGTGGAGCCATTGCCGCAACGCTGGGCGCTTATCTACTGCTGTTTCCCCACCGGCGGGTGGTCACACTCATCCCGTTTGGATTCTTTATGCAGGTAGCGCGCATCCCAGCGGTGATTGTGCTAGGCATGTGGTTTCTGCTGGAGTTGGTGCAGGGAACGCTGGCCTTAGGCCTAGAGCAGCTGGGGGGTGTAGCCTTTTGGGCCCATATCGGCGGGTTCATATTCGGGATGTTGGTCGGCCCACGCTTGCGGCGACGCGAACGCCCTGTCATCTATTGGGAAGATTGGAGTCGCTGGTAACATTTCATGGGTTATATGGAATGGTGGAACACGCACAGTGAGGGTGAGGCCACCAATGAGGGGCATTCGGGCCGCAGCCCCCGGGGGGAGGTTGGCAAAGTGTCATATCAGGGGTTGGCTCCGAGCCAGAGGAGGCGGATTTTTCGGTTGGCGGTACAATCCGCGGGCAAACTTTTGGCTCAAAACCGGTAGGCACAAAGCCAAACGCGCCATGACAAGTATTATCTACTTGAAACAGGTCTTTCAGGGGGTAATATGGATTGCCGCGCAGTGGTGAACCGGCCTGACTTTCGGTCAAATAGTCCACGTAATCCATGCGGGTGGGGTCTTGCAGACCAGCATCAGCAATGACACCAAACATGAACTTTGCGCCAACCAATTCTTTTTTGAAAGCAAATTGCACCCGGGCGCCATCTCCTAACAAACGAACCCAAGCCAAATCGGGGTCATCTCCAATGCCTTGGGTAACATCATAAATCAACGTTTCATAACCATTTCCACTGAACACCGCATCCGACCTTTTGGGAGATAGTCCGGCAGAGTCGCCATTGGTATCAGCAAACACCTGTACGTTGGCAGCAGTCCATTCGGTGGAATAGGGCGGGGAGGCCCACAGGAGGAAATCGCCAAAACCATCCTGGTTGAGGTCTAACACGACACCATAGTGAATAGCAGGTGTACGGTTAGAGTCCTTGCCAATCAACTCCAGGGTCACATATTGCCAAGTGGCATCCGCACTCGTACCGAAGGTGCGAATGTCGAGTTCTGGGATGTAGGACATATCTTGGGTGAAGGGACGTTCAAGCAAGTATAGGTTGTACGAATCGCCCAGGGGAGCGCGCTTTTCGGGAGCCGTTCCATAGGATTCCACATCGTAGTTGAGCGCGCCAAATTCGCTGAAGTCTGCCGGAAAGAGTTGATGACCGGCGGAGGGCGTCTCTGGTTGGGGGTTAGGGGGCGGTAAAGGGGTATCTGTCGGAGCAAGAGTCGCCGCCGCCGGAGAGGCTTCAGGCGATTGCTCAGGCAAAACCAGGGACGGAGCCGAGGTGGGTGTCGCTCCAAAGGGAAGGTTACAGGCCAGGATTAACGTAAGAACAAACGACAAGAGTACCAGTCTACTTTTGTGATTCATCGCATCCTCCTTCATAACAAAAACCGGTTAAGCACTGTCTTACCTGATTGATTGGTTTGAAGCATCCGCCCAAGAAACCAAAGACAGAGTTTATCTAAATTGTAGCAATTTCGCTTGGGAATACAATCCAACCTAAGAGTGAGAAAGCAAATTTACGCAAATCTGATACAAGGATGCTAAAAATCAGAATATACTTTCCTAAATTGCTTCATCAATTCAAATCAGGAGGATCGCTGATGTCTGAGCCTATCATCATCACCGCCCGTGAAAACGGTCCCTACATCATCGAGGGGGTGGCTACTTTTGTTGACCCCAGTGGCCATACACAGAAGAGTGAAGGAAAGAAGGTTGCCCTGTGCCGTTGTGGACAATCGGCCAATAAGCCTTTTTGCGATGGGACGCACAAAAAAGCCGGTTTCACTGCCCCGGCGCTAGAGATTACTGTCATAAACGGGGCAGGTGAATAACTTGCTCCATCTTTTCTACTCCTAAGGAAGAGAAAGTCCACAGGAAATACAGATTACACGCTCATCCCAAGCGCCTGAACCAACGAACGGAAAAGACGCGCTTGCCAAGAAACCACACGTCGCAATCTAGGCAAGCTATGCAATGCCGCAATTTCACCGCGCCGGGCCACTTCGGCAATATCTACGCGGTCTAGCAAACTGATGCCGACTACATCCGGGCGAATCAAAACTTCGGGACGGTCAAGTTGCAAGCGCAGTTCGGTCATCTGTCGTTGGCCAATATCTATCGCATCCACAAAAATTCGCACAGCTTGTGCAATCGTTAAGCGGGCAATTTGTTGGGCAAGTGGTTCAGGGACAGGAATAGGCAGACTGAGCGGAGTTTTTGGCGCATCGAGCGGGGCCATCAGCGAAACAGCCACCACCGGCAGGTTGGGAGCCAGAGCGCGCGCTGCACGCACAGGGACAGGGTCGAGCGTGCCGCCATCTATCAATAGGTATTCATTGTACTGCTTGGGTGGAAAGAGGCCCGGCACAGCAATGGAACCCATGATAGCATCCAGCACCCGTCCTTGCTGCAAGACAATTTCGCGGTTGCTGTTTAAGTCCACTGCCACGGCAGCACAAGGGATGTCCAGGTCATTAAAGGTTGCATCGCCAAGATGTTGACGCAGAAAATCATGCACACCCCGCACACCCAACAGGCCAGGTCCTTCGGAAAGTGGCCAGCCGTAGAGTTTCGATTGGTCCACCGACTGCATGATACGGGTCAATTTTTCTGCGCTCTGATAGCGAGCATACAGCGCGCCAATAATGGACCCGATGCTGGTGCCAGCAATCGCTCGAATGCGAAAGCCTTCCTGTTCCAGAACACGCAACACGCCCAAGTGCGCCGCGCCCCGTGCGCCGCCACCGCCCAAAGCCAGAGTAATGTCCATTAGTCTTGAAATCCTGTCTGATATAAGGTGTAATACATACCTCGCTTGGCAAGCAGTTCGGAGTGCGTGCCGCGTTCCACAATCTGTCCGTCATGGATAACCACAATCAGGTCGGCGTTGGTGATGGTGGAAAGGCGATGGGCAATGACAAAACTGGTACGCCCCTTGAGCAGGGTGAGGAGTGCACGTTGAATCACTTGCTCGGTCTGGGTATCCACGCTGGAGGTGGCTTCGTCGAGGATGAGAATGCGTGGATTGGCCAGTAAAGCGCGCGCAAAAGAAATTAACTGGCGCTGGCCAACGCTCAGCAGCACGCCACCCTCTTCGACCGACGTATCGTAGCCATTGCGCAATTCGACGATAAAATCATGCGCACCCACCGCCCGAGCAGCAGCCTCCACCTCGGCATCGGTGGCATTTAGGCGTCCAAACAGGATATTTTCTTTGACCGTGCCGTTGAAGAGGAAGGGGTCTTGCAAGACCACCCCCATCTGCGAGCGAAGACTCTGTTGGGTGACGGTCTTTAGGTCAAACCCATCTACCAATACACGCCCTTCGGTGGGGTCCATAAAGCGCGAGACCAATTTGACCAAGGTGGTCTTGCCGGCGCCGGTTTGGCCGACCAAAGCGACGGTTGAACCTGCTGGGACGTGTAAATTGATGTTTTGGAGAACAAGTGCGGGGTCATCCGAATAGTGGAATGAGACGTTTTCAAAGGTGACATCGCCCTTAATGAGGGGCAGGGGTTTGGCATCGGGGGCGTCTTTCACGTCCACTTCGGTATCGAGCAAGGCCAGAATGCGTTCTCCGCCGGCCATGGTAGATTGCAAGGTGTCGAACCGGCGAGAAAGGTCGCGGATAGGCTCAAAGTAACGGTCAATGTAGAGAACGAAGGCTACCAGAACACCGGCGGAAATGTTTTCGCCCAGGACGGCCGTTCCGCCAATCCACACAACGGCAGCAGTTGCCAAAGCACCCAACACATCTACCACAGGCAAAAAAGAGGCGGCTACTTTGGCGGCACGTAATACCATTTGCAGGTGATAGCGGTTGGCATATTCGCTGAATTGACGATAGTTATACTCCTGTCTGTTGAAGGCTTGCACCACACGTACACCGTTGATGTTTTCGGCTAAGACCGAATTCACCCACGAGATAGCGGCGCGCACGCGGCGATACGCTACGCGGGCTGTGCGGCGGTAGAGTCGAGTGGCAAGAATCATCAAGGGGATGGTAGCAAACGTGATGAGCGAAAGTTTGAGATTGAGCGAAAGCATGGCAATCACAATGCCCACCAGGGTAAACAAATCACGGGCAATCGCCAGCACAGCCCAGAGTACAAATTCCCGCAACGTCTCAACGTCATTGATCACACGCGTGATGACACGCCCCACACTGTATCGGCTATAAAAACCGAGCGAGAGTTTTTGTAGATGCTCAAACAGGGTTTTACGCAAATCGTAAATGAACGACTGCCCAACATGCGCCATAATATTGACGCGGAAGTAAATGAATGCCCAGCGAATGAGTGCTGCTATCAGATAGAGCAAAACGGCATTGCGCAATGCAACCAGGTTGCCCGCCAGTAGGCCATCGTCAATGGCAACCTTAACCAGGTATGGCCCAATCACATTCGAAATGGTCGCACCCAACATCAGAAATGCCGCCAAAAGCATTTGCCACTTGTAGGGTTGAATAAATGCAATCAGACGGCGCGCCACTTGGGGGTCAAGCGGTTTATCGTACAGTTCTTCAGATTGTGTAACGTAGGCAGGGGGAACAATGGTGGTCATACACGTATTTTACCTTGAAAGGGACAATAACAAAGCCTTGCCCAGACGAGCACGTCCAAGCAAGGAGTGTGACAAGCAGATAGCTTAAAGCCGCTGAAAGCACGGCCCAGCGCTTTTTCGCCAAGCGCAATCATTAGATTGAATCAACTGCCAAGCAAGTCAGGGTTTCTTCCACACCAGGAATGGGCTGAATGAACGAAGCCAAAATACTACCCAAATCATCAAGGTCCTTGGCTTCCAGCACGGCCACGGCATCATAGGGGCCAAAGGTCATGTTGACTTCGCGCACTTGCGGAACACGGCGCATTTGGCGGACAACGTCTTTAATTTCGCCAGTACGAATGTTAACAAGGACGTAGGCTTTCATGGGAACTCCTTTTGGCAAGATTATATATCGCCCATGCCTAACATCCTAATAGCAATCGTCACAACCTGCGCATATCATTCATCATGTCGAGCCGGTTATTGCCAAAACTGTGGCAAGTGTTCACGGTAGGCAGTGAGGTAGTCGTCTAAAATCCGCCGGGCAGTTCCAATATCGCGGATGACAGGGTCAAGCAGCAGGCATTGCAAGGCCTTTTGGCGGTCGCCCTCCACTGCCGCTTCAATACCCAGTTGCGCACAGAGCAATTCGCGGCGGCATAGTTCGGCAACCGGCTCAGGTAAAGAGCCAACGTGCACAGGGTGAATGCCGGCCCCATCCACGATTACGGGTGTCTCAACAATCGCATTCAATGGCAAATTGGCAATTTGCCCTGTATTCGGTAAATTGGCCGCTAGATGGTAGTGATTGCCGGCCCCGGCCACATTTTCGATGATTTCCAGCGCGCCCTCGCTATCGGTTTCAAGCAACCCATCAACCGGTATCACGCCTTCGGCCATGCTCTCCAAACGATTCAAACTAAAGTCACGCATGGAGGCAAAAAAGTCCCAATCATACAAGCGAATGTTATATTTTTCCCAGGGTTTGGTTTGCGGGTCGCTTACCCAAGGCAGGTATTCGCACAAGTGTGTATCGCCAGGGACGGGGAAGAGACCAAAGGCATCATACACGTCTCGGGTGAGCGGCTCAAACTCTGGGGAAAGCGCTGCCCAGCGTTCGCGAAAACGCGGATACAGGTCCTCGCCGGTTTGTCGGTCGTGGATAGAAAGAATCCACGTAAAGTGATTGGTGCCGGCTGCACGAATATCCAGCCGCCCCACAACCTGGCGTTTGACCTGCTCGTGCAGCGCATACTGCAAGGGGTCGGCGTGCATGCCGGTAATCCCCTCGGGAATCTCAAACCCTAAATCGGCGGCTAGGGCGATGCCCACCATGACATAGCCAATGTAAATCTGGTGGCACAGACCGACGACTTTGATGTGGCTATAGCGGTTAACCAGGTCACAAATCCGCACCATCGGGTTGGTAAAGTTGATGAACCAAGCCTGAGGGCAAACTTGTTCCATGGTGCGGACAATTTCTAAAACTGGTCTGACATTACGGGCCGCATGAGCAAAGCCACCGGGGCCGCCGTTCTCCGCATAGGGTTGACGCACGCCATACTTGAGCGGAATTTCAAAATCGGATTTCCATAGTTCCTCGCGCGGGCCAACTTCAATGGCATTCACCACAAAGTCAGAGCCAGGCAAGGCTTCGTCATGATGGGTGTGTGCACTGATGGTGAAGCCGGCATCCCATTCGCGGTTAAGGCGAGCAGCCAAACGGTGGACGATATCGAGGCTGCGCGGGTTACGGTCCACCAGAGCCAAGGTAGAGCCGCGCAGTTTTTTCGAGCGCAAGAGCGCCGAGAGGGTATTTTCTCCAAAGCTGGCGCTACCTGCGCCAATCACGGTGATTTTGGTCGGGAGAGACATAGCAGTTTTTAGAGAAAATGAAGACGGGATGGATTAGAACAGTTCCGCAATGAGAACTTCGAAGGGGCCCAGACTTACCTTGCTGAGGGGTTGGTCTCGCTTGCTGCGCCCGGCAGAGGAAAAAAGAACACGTGCTTGTTTTTTGCCCGGCACTCTGAAGGTGAGTTCGTAATGTGTCACTGAATAGTTCAACACCACCAACACCGTCTGCTGTTCCGTGTAGCGGAGAAAAGCAAAGTACTCTTTGGCTTTGAGATGCAGGGGTTTGTATTCGCCCATGAGGAGTGCCGGCGTATTTTTGCGCACATGAATGAGTCGTTTGTAGTAAGTCAGCATCGAATCTGGGTTGTCTAGCTGTTCTTTAACGTTGACACCTTCGGCATGGTTGGGATGAACTGGCAACCAAGGCGTGACATGTGGCGGGCAAAAGCCAGCGTTCGGCAAGGGGCTCCACTGCATCGGGGTGCGATTTTTGTCACGGCTCATCTCTCCAGCGCGCAGAGCGGCTTCGGCAGGGTCAACTTTCAGGTCATTGATGAGCGCGTTGTAGTACCAGGTTGCCATCGTATCACGCAGTTTGGAAGGGTCGGTGATAATGTAATCCTGCATACCAATTTCTTCGCCATTATAGAGAAATGGCGTGCCGCGCAAAGTCAGCACGAGGGCAGCATTCAGGCGCGCCAGTTCGGCATCGTGCTGACCATCGGCGTAATGGGAGTAGATACGCGAGGTGTCGTGATTGCCCAGGGTGTTACAAGCCCAACCGCGCACAGGCAGGGCATCTAAACGCGCCAAGCGCTGCTGCTGATTTTTCCGAATATGCACCGGTGTAATGCGCTCCACGCGCATAAGGGGGAAGTTGAAGACCAAATGCAATTCGTCGTTGCCATTGCCCATGTACGCAATATCGTCATCTTCGCCAACCAGCATTCGGTCGCCATCGTATTCATCCAGAATAGCACGCAGTTCTTTCATCAAGTCATGTAATTCTGGTTGCCCCCATTGGTGTTTGAACATGTCATGCCAGTAGCGATTCTTCAGGGCAATTTCTTGGGGTGTGCGTGCCGTTTCAGAAAAACGGCGCAACTGGGCCAGGTTCATCGGAACGGCATGGGGCGTGAGCGCGGGGTCTTCGTAAATCGTACCGATTGCATCTAACCGGTAGCCATCTACACCTAAATCTAGCCAAAAGCGCACCGCCTGCCACATGGCTTGCTTAACTTGGGGATTACGCCAATTCAAATCGGGCTGTTGTTTCATGAAGTAGTGATAGTAATATTGGTCCCGCTCAGGGACATATGTCCACGCATCGCCATCGAAGCAGGATTGCCAATTATTGGGCGGTGTATCCACCCACACATACCAATCGGCTTTGGGGTTATCGCGGCTAGATTTGGATTCGAGAAACCAAGGGTGTTCATCACTGGTATGGTTGAGCACCAAGTCAAGGATGACCTTGATGTTGCGGGCATGCGCTTCGTGCAAAAAGGCCTTAAAATCCTCGAGCGTGCCGTATTCGGGGGCCACATCGCAATAGTCGCTGATGTCATAACCGCAATCCCAATTTGGGGAGGGGAAATGCGGTGAAAGCCAAATGGCATCTATCCCTAAATCTTTGAGGTAATCCAATTTGGCGGTGATACCCGCAAAGTCGCCAATTCCATCTGCGTTAGCATCGGCAAAAGAGCGCGGGTAGATTTGATAAAACAGGGCCGTTTGCCACCACTTTAGGTTCGACATGCTTTCTCCATAAATTTTGTATTGAGCCAAGGATAACTGTGCGGGGCTAGCAGAGTAGCCAGTTCACGCGCAAAAGGTTAGAGTTTCTTGAGCCTATCCCTGGGCTGCGCCGAATGATACAACAAAATGCCAAAAGGCGAAACATGATTCTGGGCAAGCAAGTTCGGGTTGATTTTCAAAAAAGTCCCAAATCTCTGCGAAAATTGCTTGACAGGCAAAGGGGAAGCCTATATAATCTCGTCTCGCGTTCCCGGCTAGCTCAATCGGCAGAGCGGGCGGCTGTTAACCGCTAGGTTCGAGGTTCGAGTCCTCGGCCGGGAGCCTGAATAAAAAACGCACCCTAAGTGGGTGCGTTTTTTTATTTCTTGACCGTAAAGTCCCCTAGTGTGGCCTGACCATGTGTGAGAACGTAGTAACTGCGGCGTGCTTCTCGGTCATAAATAAAATCAGTGACGAGGTAGCCTAACCCAAAACAGGTTTCAAACACTTCGCGCGTAAAGGCACGCCAAGACACCGCCAGCGAAAAGTCGGTTTGACGAATGTGCATAAAGTCTGAGGGAATTTCAGCCAAAAGCATGGCCTGGTCGGGGACGGAGAAGGATTCGGGCGGGCGGACGAGGGAATCGCTGCCGATAGAAACATTGTACACCTGCTGAATACGGGCGCTATCATAGTTGTCAATTTCCAGTTCACTACGTGGGGTCTTTCCCAGGCGTCGTTCCACGCGCCGTGTATTGACCCACCAATCTACTTGGAAACGGTCTGAGGGCAGACCGGCGTTCAAACCGTCACGCATCTGTCCGTACACTTCGCGCAAATAGGTATTGCACACTGCGCCCAAGCGGGCAATATTTAGATGAGCATTGCGGCTCTGTAATGGGTCATACGTCCAGGTAACCCGGTCAATCCCTTGTTTGCGAATAATTTGCCATTGCGCGCGCTTGAGTGCGAAGCCAATGCCGGCATCGCGTAGGCCAGGCAAAACACCCAGCATGTGCGAGCAATGCTTAAGGCGTGGCCCATCCGGGACTTCGTACAAACCGGGGAAGCCAAAAACAAATCCAACCATCTTTCCGTCTTCAAAAGCGCCCAATGCCAAACCGCCATTGTGGGCCGCTGTAATCAGCAAGTGCAAAGGAACAACGTCCGTTTCGCTGCCAGGCCAAATTACGCGCTGGAGTTGCTCGACTTCGGCCATTTCTTCGGGGGTTTCTAAAATGCGAATTTCCATAGAAATTGCCAGGAGATGGATTGATGTTTTTATGTGCTGAGATTTTATTTCTTAAGCGCTAGGTTACGCGCTTTCGACCAATTGATGCCTTTCAAGTGGTCAAGCCGGTAGGTAAAGCGTGCCGGCAAAAAGCCAAACAGGCGGGTGACTGAATCGACCGCACAGGTACGATTGTAGGAGAGGTAATCCACCCAGAAGGTAGAAAACGGAAAGAAGGAAACAGCACTC
This sequence comes from Anaerolineae bacterium, assembly GCA_003130845.1. Classification (GTDB taxonomy): domain Bacteria; phylum Chloroflexota; class Anaerolineae; order Anaerolineales; family Villigracilaceae; genus UBA5195. The sequence continues at coordinate 9,762 of QEXW01000006.1, read as the reverse complement.
TCCATGGTAACCGTCAACCAGCGCAAAACGGGCAAAGGCACAGAAACAATTGGGCGGCGCTTACCAATCGTCTCCATGACAATTTCCACAATCTGTCGAAAGGGGAAATACTCTGCCCCACCCAGGTCATACGTTTGGTTGACGGTTTCAGGCATGTCGTTAGCCCAAATCAGGCAAGTGACCAGGTCTTCGACCCACAGCGGCTGGAGCAACACCTCACCGGTGCGCGGCAAAAAGAACAGGGGAAACTTGGCGATGAGCCATGCCAACGCAGTGGTGAAATGGTCTTCCGGGCCATAGAGTAGCGCTGAGCGAAAAATGGTGTAGGGTACGCCGCTACGCCGGATATGCTCTTCGGCAATCCCCTTCACTTTGAGCAAAGGATAGTAAGACGAACGGTCAGCATCTAAATGACTGACGTAAAAAAAACGACGTACGCGCATTTCGGCAGCCGCCCGCACTAGGTTGGCCGTTCCGCGTCCATCTACGCTTAACACATCACCGCGTGCGCCTTCGTGTTCGGCTCCGGCCAAGTGATAAACCACCTCTACCCCGCGCAAGGCCGCCCGCAAACCACGCTCATCATTCAAACTGGTTACAGCCACTTCCACCGGCACACCACGCGGTAGAGCCGGTGTTTCTTGTGAAGGGCGAATCAGCGTCCGCACCTGTTGCCCATTGGCAACCAACTGCCGCACCAAAGCTCGCCCCACAAAGCCAGTTCCACCGGTAACGAGAATCATGTAATGGATTATACACGCTACCAGAACGAAAAGATTGCTAAAATCCCCTCGTTCATCTGCGTTGCACGCACTTTGTTGGTTTGGCATACTTCTTGCATCACACAGGGTAAGAAATCTCAATTCGTGCAATAAAAGCAACTGACATGAACACCTCTTTCAACAAATCCCGTAACCAGCCCAACCGTCTCAAATTTTATTGGTCGGAAACCCTGCGGCCTTTGGTGCAAAAGTACCAATATCAACAGTCGCCCCCACCAGAGATGCACCAAACAGAAGAAAAAGACCAACCAAACGAGTCAACTTATCCCAACCCAGGAAGCGAGCCATGCGAACCACCCTACCCAGAAAATTCCTAATCAGCTTGCTGATTTTCCTGATAGCATGTCGTCCAGTTCAGCACCGCGCCTCGTCGGAAACGCCCCTGCCCGGCACATCCCAATCGTTAGAATTTGGAATGGGTCTACGTCTCGAAAGAGATGACCCCAGCCTGGAACCCTCCCTGCACCTGGCGACGCAAACAAAAGTGTACTGGGCAGCTTTCGATTTCGACTGGGCTGCTGTCCAACCCACGCCGAATACATGGAATGATACATTCCTGGAGAAACTCCAGCAAGCACACGCACAACATCTAGCGGTGATGCTTTCCATCACCAACCCGCCCGCCTGGGCGCTCACGCCAGAGGGGCCTGATATAGAGCAAACCGCACAACTTGTGCTTCGGCTCAGTCGACTCAATCCTCCCCCAGCAGCCATTGAACTCTTCCCGGCTGCGAACACATACACCGGGTGGGGGGCCATACCCAGCGCCAGCTCCTATACCCGGTTGTTCCAAACAGTGCAAGCCCGTCTAAGCGCGGAACATGCCAAAGTTTACCTGGTTGCAAGCGGATTGCAAAATCGCCTGGTTTCTCCCCACGACATCCGCGATATTGAGTTTCTAGAGCAGCTATATGCGGCTGGTTTGCGCCCTGCTTTGCTTAGTTTGCGGCTCGAGGGCCTCACCGGCGAACCAATCTCGCCCCCGTCATCTAACACCCTACGACACTATGAAGAAATCCGCGCCGTTATGAAAACCAATCAGCACACCGACGGTCTGCTATGGATTACAGGCTTTAGCCTGGCTGACGATGTGCAAGCAGAGTCCTGGCTGAGGCAAGCCTACCGAATGATGAAAACACACTTATATATCGGTGCCGTGTTTTATCCACAGCAGTATCTAGCGGCTGCTTTCTCTTCTTCTCGCTAATCCCCCAGAGGAAGGTCACTAGAGGGAAAAAGCTTCGGGCAACAAGTCTTGGCACAAAAGCCGTGCTTCTTCAATTAAGTCTACATGCACAGGCAACTTGAATTCTTCTGTCACGCGCACAATCAGATGCGCGGCCCTTTTTTGCTGATGGGGTGGAGTATCGGCCAGGCGCGAAAAGACCTGCAGCAAATCATAGGCACTAGACGAACGAACCTTTATGCCACGCTGCCGAAAGTATTCTCGCAGCGCAATGCCTGCGGCACGCCTGGCACAGACGCGCGCTTGCCCTTCATTCCCGCGTGCACGGGCCATTTCGGCCATTTCCAATTCTCGGAGAAGAGCAGATTTCCAATCGTCCATCACTCACCTACAAAAGCGCGCGGTTTTGTAAATCCCACATCTTACGATACAATCCCTCTTGCGCCAACAATTCGGCCTGTGTACCGCGCTGAACAATGCGGCCAGAATCCAGCACCAAGATTTCATCCATGGCCTCCAGGCCAATCAGCCGATGTGTAATCCACACCACCGAACGGGTAGCAATGATGGCCTGTAAGGTTTCCACCAGATTGCGCTCAGTGACAGCATCGAGGTTGGCGGTTGGTTCATCAAAAATAAAAATGGGGGCATTTTTGAGCAAAGCACGGGCAATTGCCACGCGCTGACGTTCTCCACCGCTCAATTGTAAACCACGCTCACCAACCATCGTTTCATACCCATGAGGCAGAGAGAGGATAAATCTGTGCAACTGAGCGGTCTGACAAGCAGATTCAATTTCCTCTTGCGAGGCCCAAGGGCGAGCTAGGAGCAGATTCTCGCGCAGGGTAGCATTGAACAGGTAAGTGTTCTGGCTTACCAGGCTGAACATCCGACGGACATCCACCTGCCGGTAGGCGCGCACGTCCTTGCCATCCAAGAAAATACCTTCTGCATCCCAAAAGCGCATCAGTAAACTAGCAATGGTGCTTTTGCCCGCACCGCTTGGCCCAACAATGGCGAGTTTTTTACCAGGAGGCAGGTCAAAAGAAAGGTCGCTCAGCACAGGCGGCAAGTGGACTTCATAAGAAAAATGAAGCTGACTGACACGCAAATCGGCAGAAGCTGGCTGGGGTAGCGGTTCGGCCGGGTCAGTCACGGCGGGAGATTGGTCGGCAATTTCAAACAGCCGCCGGGCCGATTGCAGGTTAGCCTCTAGCAACTGCGCCGCCTGAGGCAGATTTTGAACCGCCTCAAAGCTGGCCAAAGACCCTAAAACAATGACCGCCAAGTACACGCCATCTATCTTGCCAGTTGAAACCAGAGGAATTGCAAAGAAAAGCATTAACCAAACGCCCAAGCCGGTCAGCAGGCTATTTAAGCCCGATTGCAGTCCGTTCAATTGTGCCATGCGGGTTTGAACGGCTGAAAATACACGACCAGATTGCTTGATACGCTCTAACCAGGCTGTTTCCTGTCCAAAAGCCATCAAATCGGGCAGGCCCTGCACCGAGTCGACCAGGTCGGCGCGCAGAATGGAACGTGTTTCCACCAATTGCTTGCCTAAACGCCGGTTGAGGAGCAAGCTAAAAGCAGTCAAGCCAGCCCCCACCGCCAGCAAAAAGAGCGTAATGACCAAACCTAGCAGGAAGTCGAAGCGGCCCATAAAGACCGCCATCCCCAAAACGATGACAACAGCCACCATCGGCGGCGCCAGCACGCGCACAAAAAGATTGTCGAGCGTCTCCACATCCGCAATTACACGCGAGAGCAAATCACCACTGCGCGCCGAAACCAAGCGGGCTGGGGCCAGCGGCTCAATCGCCTGATAGAACCATACACGCAAACGCGCTAAGATGCGAAACGTCAGCGAGTGCGAGACTAACCGCTCCGCATAACGAAAGACGGCGCGTGAAACGCCGAACAAGCGCGTAGAGACAACCGAAACGCCTAAATCGGCCACCGAGAGGGCAATGGCAGCGGTGGAAATCAGCCAAGCAGAAGTGGACATCAAGGCAATGCTCGAGCCAATGGTCAGCGCTCCCAGCAAAACAGAGAGCAACACTTGTGGCCAAAAAGGAAAAAGAAAGGAGAACAAACGAGAGAGGGTGCGCATGGCAGAAAGTGGAACAGGAATGTGGAAAAATTAAGCAAGGCTATGCATTTCGAATCAACCGGGCGTAAAAACCATTCGCAACGCGCAATTCTTCGTGCGTGCCTTTTTCGACAACTTTGCCAGAATCTAGCACGACAATCTGGTCGGCCTGATAGACTGTAGCCAGCCGATGGGCAATCACCAAAACAGTGCGCCCTTGCATTAATTGCTGCACCGAGGCTTGCAGCGCGGCCTCTAGGGCGGGGTCTAAGCTAGAAGTAGGTTCATCAAGCAAAAGGAAGGGGGCATCCTTAAGAAAGGCGCGCGCCAGTGCCAAGCGCTGCGCCTGTCCACCACTCAGGCGTGCCCCCCGCTCACCAATCTGCGTCTGCAAGCCCTCAGGTAAAGATTGAATGAAATCAAGCAGCCCAGCACGTTCACAAGCACATAACAGGTCGCTTTCGGTGGCATCCGGCTTGGCCAAACGCAGGTTAGCAGCAATCGTATCTGAAAACAAATAAGGAGTTTGGGGGACCCAACCAATTTGTGTACGCCAGAATTCGACCGGAATGTGAGAAAGAGCCAAAGTACCTACTTGTATCATGCCACTTTGGGGTTCAATAAAACGCATCAAGAGGTTGGCGATGGTCGTCTTGCCCGCACCCGAAGCCCCAACCAGAGCGGTTGTCTTACCGGGCAAGATAGAAAAAGTCACATCTTCTAGGGCTGGTGTCGAGCGGTCAGGATAAGTAAATGAAACTGCCTGGAAAGAAATTTCCTCAAAAGTGATAAGCCGGCGTACATCATACTGCTCTCTCACCACACCAGGCGGCTGCCGAACAGGCAAGTCCAGAATCTCAAAAATCCGCTTGGCGGCGCTCACTCCGCTCATGCCAGCATGAAAGCGCAACCCAAGCAAACGCAAAGGCAGATAAAAATCAGGCGCCAGCACAAGAATGAAAAAAGCCGGCAGAAACTCCATGTTGCGATAGAGCAGACGAAAACCAATTTCGACGGCAATAATGGCCGTGGAGATGGTGGTCAAAAATTCAAGCGCCAAGGCCGAGAGAAACGTAATACGCAAAACCTGCATGGTCACATCGCGATAGCGCTCAGCCACTTCGCCAATCACACCAGCCTGGCTGCGCGACTGATTGAGCGCTTTGAGCGTCGTCAGCCCTTGCAAAACATCATAGAAATGTGCGGAAAGATGACGCAGCGTTTCAAACTGGCGGCTGGTGAGAGCCTCGCCAGAACGACCGATCAAAATCATGAAAAATGGCACCAGCGGCGCAGTCAGAGCAAAGACCAGGCCAGAAAGCGGGTCAAGCGGAAAGACCAGCAGCAACACCGACAGGGGAATCGAAGCCGCCAGGACCAGTTGCGGCAGATATTGGCTAAAGTAGGATTCTAGGTTTTCGACTCCCTCAACAGCCGAAAGCGCCAGTTCACCGGTGCGTTCCGATTGGGTGTAAGCCGGGCCCAGTGCGGTCAGATGGGTCACCAAGCGCTCGCGCAAATCACTTTTGACGCGCTGCGCAACCACGTTGGCTGAGACTTCTGACCCCCACACCGCACCTGCCTTTAGCACAACCACCCCCAACAAAGCAGCCAACAACCCCAGAACTGCATCGCGCGCTAAGCCATTTAAGAACACCTCGGTGATAATGCGCGCCAAAACCCAGGCCTGCAAAATGGTTAGCAAGCCACCCAAAAAACCCAAAACGATGGTCAGCACCAGGGCGAGCTGAGAAGAGCGAGCAAGTGCAAGAAGACGGCGAGAAAACATGTCCGAAATTATACAGCCAGCGGATAAATTCAAAGTGAAAAAGGACGAGTGATTTTGCCAATCAACAAGTTCGTGAAAGATTGCGCAATGTCATTATTCTTTCATCACATAATCTGTGACGTTTGTCACGCAATCGAGTGATGTCCTGTACTGACAACAGAGAAACAAAATCAACATACTATTGTGTATAAATATTTCGAATTAGCTAAGGCTGTCTTCAAAACTGTTATAGATAACCCAAAGGAGGGGTTATGGCGCCTGCCGAAACTGTTCTCACTCAGGGCGCAGGGCTCAAGAAGCCAGAAGACTTGACGCTCCTGCACGAAGTGGCAGAAGCCACAGCAGGCGTGTCACACCTGGAAATGTGCATCCAGTGTGGCACATGTGGAGGCTCCTGTCCATCTGCGGCGGATATGGACCATACGCCGCGCGCTTTGTTTGCCATGCTGCGCGCAGGAATGCGGGAAGAAGTATTGCGCAGCAACACCCCTTGGATTTGCGTCTCGTGTTACCACTGTGTTGTGCGCTGCCCGCAAGAGGTGCACATCGCCGATGTGATGTACACGCTCAAGAGCATGGCCATCAAAGCCAAAAAATATACCGACTCAAAACCGCCCGATTTCTCCCAAACCTTTGTAGGCATGGTGGAGACCTTCGGGCGGAGTTTTGAATTGGGGCTGGCCACACGCTTTTATCTTACGCACCAACCACTGCGCCTGCCCGGCATGGCCGGCATGGGTTTGGGCATGCTCACCAAAAAGCGCATGAACCTGACTCCCAACCGCATCAAGAACATGGACCAACTAACAGCCATTCTTGAAAAAGCCAAAACCCTGGAGTTGACCTCATGAACAAATATTTGTTTTACCCCGGTTGTTCCATGGAAGGCAGTGCCAGGGCGTACTACGAATCACTCAAAGCCATTCAACCTGCGCTGACGATGGAACTGGAAGAAATCGAAGACTGGAACTGCTGTGGTGCCACCGAATACCTGAGCATCAACCTCATTCCAGCCTACTCACTCATCGCGCGCAATCTGGCGCTGGCTGCACAGCAGAAGAACGGCACCGATACCGTGATGGCGCCCTGCTCGGCCTGCTATCTAAACCTGGAAAAGGCCGATTACTACATGGCCGAGCGCCCAGCCCTTGGGGAAAAAGTCAACGAAGCCCTGGCCGCCGGCGGGTTGCACTACGAACCCGGCTCGGTGCAAATCCGGCATCTAGTGGATGTCATCATTAACGACATCGGGCTAGAAACGGTCAAATCCAAAGTCGTGCGCCCGCTAACAGGCCTGCGCGTAGCACCCTATCTGGGCTGCATGGTGCCACGCCCCGATTTCGCCAAGCGTTGGTCAGACCACGAACATCCCTCCGAACTAGATGACTTGATGAAAGCCCTCGGCGCAGAAGTGATTGACTTCCCGATGAAGACCTCCTGTTGCGGTGGCCACATGACGCAAATCGGCCCGGAAACGGCCTATGAACTCATCCGCCGGCTGGTCGCGGCTGCCGAAGAGCAAGGCGCCGACATCATGGTCACCATGTGTCCGATGTGCCAGATGAACCTGGATGCCTACCAAGGCGAGACCAACCGCCACTTCGGCACCAACTACCACATGCCGATTGTCTTCTTTACCCAATTGATGGCGGTTGCCTTTGGCATAGACCCCAAACAAGCCGGATTTGGACTGGAACTGGTAAGCGCCAAAGACGCCCTGGCACGCATCGGCCTGAAAGCACCCGAAGAGCAGAAACCGACCCCAGCGCGCAAAAAGCCAGAAGGCCTGCCCATGCCCAAACCGCTGCCGAAAAAATATGCCAGTGGACAGACTGTAGTTGAAGAGTAGGAGGCCGCCATGAGTGAACAAAAACCCAAAATTGGCGTATACGTCTGCCACTGCGGCTCAAACATCGCCGGCATGGTAGATGTGGAAAACGTGCGCGATTGGGCGCAAGAAACGCTTGGCAAAGATGGCGTAGTGGTCTCACGTGACTACAAATTCATGTGTTCCAGTCTGGGCCAAGAATTGATTGAAAAAGACATCAAAGAACTCGGCCTGGAGCGCGTGGTCGTAGCAGCCTGCTCGCCGCACCTGCACGAGAAAACCTTCCGCACCGCCAGCGAACGCGCCGGCCTGAACCCGTATCTGACCGAACTGGTCTCCATCCGCGAGCAGGTCTCGTGGGTGCACACAGACAAAGATGTGGCTACGGAAAAATCCAAAGCGCTGGTCTCCGGCGCGGTTCACCGCGTGGCCTACAACACCGAACTCCAGCCGCTCAAAGTTCCCATCAACCCCAACACGCTGGTCGTAGGTGGTGGCATTGCGGGCATTCAGGCTGCACTTGAAATTGCCAATGCTGGTTTCCATGTATACCTGGTGGAACGTGAACCTTCCATCGGTGGACACATGGCCCAGTTTGACAAAACCTTCCCAACCCTAGACTGCTCCGCCTGTATTCTGACCCCACGCATGGTCGAGGCCGGGACACACCCCAACATCACGCTGCTCACCTGGAGCGAGGTGATGAGCGTCAGCGGCTATGTGGGCAACTTCAATGTGACCATCAAGAAGAAAGCCCGCTACGTCAACGAAGAACTCTGCACCGGCTGCGGCATTTGCGTTGAAAAATGCCCACAAAAAGTCATTGACGATGTCTATGAAGCCGGGCTGGGGTATCGCAAGGTCATTTACACCCCCTTTGCCCAAGCCGTGCCAAAATACCCGGTGCTTGACCGACCAAACTGCACGTTCTTCAAGAACGGTAAATGCAAAGCTTGCGAAAAATTCTGCCCAACCAACGCAATTGACTTTACCCAAGAAGACCAATACCTGAACGTGGAGGTCGGTAACATCATCCTGGCGACCGGATATGATTTGTTCGATGCCCGTCGCGTGACCAACTACGGCTACGGACGCCTGCCGAACGTCTTCACCAGCCTGGAATTCGAGCGCATGAGCAACGCTGCCGGCCCGACCGGGGGAGAAATTACCCTGCGTGACGGCAAAACCAAACCGGAAACGGTTGGCATTATTCATTGCGTCGGCTCACGGGACAAGAACTTCAACAACTACTGCTCGAGCATTTGTTGCATGCAGAGTCTCAAGTTCGCGCACCTCGTAAAGGAACGCACCGGCGCTACTGTCTATGAATTCTACATTGACATGCGGACGCCAATGAAAGCCTACGATGAGTTCTACCAGCGCGTCCTAGAAGAAGGCACGCTCTTTGTACGCGGCAAAGTGGCCGAAGTGACCAACGCCACGCATGGCCCACACGAAAAAGGCAAACTCATCATCCAAGTGGAAGATACGCTGGTGGGCAAACAACGGCGCATTCCGGTAGATATGGTCATCCTGTCCGTTGGCATGGAACCACGTCATGACGCGAAACAAGTCGGGCAGATGTTCGGCATCTCCTGCTCCTCCGATGGCTGGTACATTGAACGACACCCCAAGCTAGATCCGGTGACCACGATGACGGAAGGCATCCTGATTGCAGGCTGCGCCTCCGGCCCCAAGGACATCCCGGCCTCGGTAGCACAAGGGGCTGCAGCGGCCGCCCGTGTGCTGGATAAAATCCTGCAGAAAGAGGTCGAACTCGAGCCAATTCGCGCTACGGTGGACGAGGCCAAATGTTCCGGTTGCCGCATTTGCAACAATCTCTGTCCGTTCAATGCCATTTCCTTCTTAGATGACCTAGCCGTAACGCGCATTAACCCGGCATTATGCCAAGGCTGCGGCACCTGCGTAGCAGCCTGCCCAGCGGGCGCCATTAGCGGCACGGGTTTCTCCAACGAGCAGATTTTCGCCCAAATTGAGGGCCTGCTGATGGGAGTGTAATCCTATGACCGAACAATCCTCCGTCCCTCAGGACAAGTTTGAACCCGTCATTGTAGGCTTTACCTG
>QEXW01000043.1 GCA_003130845.1 Anaerolineae bacterium | reverse complement strand
CTTGCCCTGGGTGGCGATTGGCTTCATCATCGGCAGCCTGGTCTCGATGGGCATGCCCGGCTTCTCCGGTTTTGTGGCCGAGTTTCCCATCTTTATGGGGGTTTGGCAAGTCAGCGGATTGGCAGCCATCATCGCTTCCATTTCGATTGTGGTCACCGCAGCCTACGTGTTGCTGGTCGTGCGCCGCGCCTTTTTTGGTGAAATGCCGGCGCAGTTTGAGAATCACATTGACCCCATTACTCCGCTCGACAAAATCGCCATTGCCACGTTGTGCGCTTTCATGATTTTGCTTGGCTTGTTCCCCGGCCTGATGGCGCCGATGGTCTTGACCGGCGTGGAGAATGTTCTCCGCATATTGGGAGGTGCATAAATGAGCCTGAATATCCTGGCAGTCCTGCCTGAAATCTTCATCTTGGTCGTTGGGATTCTGGTGCTAGTCCTGGACCCATTTTGGAAAAAGGACGAAAATCGCCGCGTCAACCTGGGCTGGCTGACGGCTGGCGGCCTGACCGCCGCCCTGGTCCTGAGCCTGCTGCTCGACCGTCCCGCTGAGCCTGCCCTGGCCTGGGGCGGCATGCTGCGCTTCGACTGGCTGGCCTTCGTCTTCAAGATGTTCATTATCTTTGCGTCGGCCATCACCGCCCTGTTCTTCATGGATGTGGAACAGCTCGGTAAACGCGCCGAATCTTATCTCCTACTGCTGGCCGCTACGATTGGCATGTGCCTGATGGTCTCGGCCAGCGACCTGGTGATGTTGTTCCTGGCCATTGAAACCACCTCCATCCCGATGTACGTGCTGGCCGGGTTTATGCTCGATGACAAGAAATCCACCGAAGCGGGTTTCAAATACCTCCTGTTCGGCGCGATGACCTCCGGCATTTTCCTCTACGGTCTGACGTTGGTCTACGGCTTCTCTGGCACGACTCAGTTGGAAAACATGCGCAGCTACTTCTTGAGCCTGAATCCGATTTCGGTGGGCGTCTTGTTCCTGCTGGTGGTCGGATTGGGCTTCAAGATTTCGCTGGCTCCCTTCCACTTCTGGGCGCCTGATACGTATGAAGGCGCGCCGACGCCGGTCGCCGGTATCCTTTCCACAGCCTCCAAAGCCGCCGGGCTGGCCGTTCTCATCCGCCTGTTCATCACCGCCTTCCCGCAGGTTGAGGCCAACTGGCAGGTCATCTTGGCCGTCTTGGCTGCGCTTTCGATGACGATTGGCAACCTGATTGCGCTGGCCCAAAAGAACATCAAGCGCCTCTTGGCTTACTCTTCGATTGCCCACGCTGGGTATGCGCTGGTGGGTGTGGTATCTGGAACACAGTTCGGTATCGAGGCTGTGGTGTATTACCTGATTGCTTATGTCCTGACGAATCTGGCTGCCTTTGGGATTGTCGCGGCTTTTGGACGTGTAGCTGGCTCGGATGACTTGCGGGCCTACAATGGTATGAGCCGACGCTCCCCTTACCTGGCCTTGGCGATGTTGGTTGCTTTTCTCTCCCTGGCGGGTATGCCACCTTTCGGTGGATTCATCGCAAAGGTGCTGGTCTTCGCGGCTGCCGTTCAAGCCGGTTGGTATTGGCTGGTCATCATAGGGATTATCAATTCGGTCGTGGGCGTCTACTACTACCTAACTGTGATGAAGTACGTTTACCTTTACCGCATGGAAGGTGAGAACGAGGAAGCGCATCCCATTCCTGTCACGCGGCCTTATGCGATTGCCATCGTGGTGCTGACCATCGGCATCATTCTGACCGGCACGGTCTTCGCCCCCTGGTTCGGCCTCTCCACCGACGCAGCGCTTAGCTTGTTCTTCTAACCGCTTTCTGCGCTATAAACGCCTCCTCAACTCTGCTTGGGGAGGCGTTTTTCCATCGGTAGGCAGCGCGAAAGAAAAATTTGTGGTAAAACTTGAGACTATGACCTCACTGCGAACCCTGTTTCTCGATTTTCCCTTTTCATTTTCTCCCTCTTCCTTGCCCGACCTACCATTGACTGGTCTCGCCATAGACAACCGACAGGTTCAACCTGGGTACTTATTCATTGCCCGCCCTGGCGCTTCTGCCGATGGACATGACTTCATTGCCGATGCTATTCGTCGAGGCGCGGTAGCCGTGGTAGGCCAAAAAGAGTTAACCGACCTGAGCGTTCCTTACATTCGAGTTCCTGATTCACGTCAAGCCGTCACGCACCTGGCGGCAGCCTTTTACGGATACCCAGGCAAAAAGTTAACGGTGATTGGCGTAACTGGCACCGACGGCAAAACCACGACCAGTAACTTGCTATACCAGATTCTGCTTGCCGCAGGGCACAAAGCGGGCATGATTTCAACCGTCAACGCAGTGATTGGGAATGAAGTGCTGGATACAGGCTTTCACGTCACTACGCCCGATGCGCATGATGTACAGCGTTATCTGGCGCGTATGGTGCAGGCAGGCCTGACCCATGCTGTCTTGGAGACGACCTCGCATGGCCTCGCCCAACACCGCGTGGATGCTGCCCAATATGACATTGCCCTCGTCACCAATATCACCCACGAGCACCTCGATGAACACGGCTCGTATCAAAACTACCGTGCCGCCAAAGCGCGCCTGTTCGAACTGCTGGCCAAAACAGTCGAAAAATCTCAAGGGAACCCGCGTTTGGGCGTTCTCAATCGGGATGACCATCCATCCTATGAGTATCTCTCGTCTCTGCTCAGAGAGCAACCCTCCTCGCGCCAGATTTGTTATGGCCTCAGCCCGCAAGCCGACATCTACGCGGAGCACATCGTCTATAGCCGTTCCGGCCTGACATTCGACATCGTTGGCAAGGAGTTTCGCGTTTCTGTGCAAACACATCTGGTCGGCGCCTACAATGTTTTGAACTGTCTGGCTGCTTTTTCGGCGGCGGTTGCCGGGTTAGGCATTGAGCCGCAAATTGCCGCCCAGGGCATTGCGAGCTTGCCCGGTATTCCGGGACGGATGGAATTCATTGACTTAGGCCAACCCTTTCTTGCGATTGTAGATTTTGCGCATACGCCAAACGCGCTCAAGGTGG
>QEXW01000042.1 GCA_003130845.1 Anaerolineae bacterium | reverse complement strand
TGGATGACCCCTGGGCAGCCGTTCCCAAGCATCCTGTGCATGTTCCACACACTGACATCATTGCCGCACGTTTTAAGGGGGTTGACCCTGCGACCGTCACCGGGCCTGACATCACCCGCGCTTGCTTGGAATGTCACCCCAAAGCAGCAGAAGACGTGATGATGACCAGTCACTGGACTTGGCAGAGCGAGCCGGTCGAAATTCCCTGGCGGGATGGAGAAAAAGTTGCCATTGGAAAATTCAATCAAATTAACAACTTCTGTATCAGTGCACAAGGCAATCAACGGAGTTGCACCAGCTGCCACATTGGCTATAACTGGACGGAAGAGAATTACGGCGCCAATCTCAATGACCCGGCCAATGTCGATTGCTTGGTTTGTCATGCCCAGAGCGGGTATGCCAAGGGTAAATACGGTAATCCTCGGGATGGGGTAAATCTAGTGGCAGCAGCACAAAGCGTAGGCGCCCCCACTCGTTTGCAGTGTGGAAAGTGCCACTTTAACGGTGGGGGTGGCAATGGTGTCAAACATGGGGACCTGGATGAGAGTTTGTATTACCCTGCTGAAAGCCAAGATGTCCACATGGGACGCAATAATTTTGTCTGCACCGATTGCCACGTCACCACCAATCATCAAATCAAGGGGCGCTTGGTGGCTGATAATCTGGTGATTGACCCTGCCGAGCAAGTCTCTTGTACGCAATGCCACAACGCCAACCCCCACGAAGACGAACGAATTGGCTTGCACATGAGCGCAGTTGCTTGCCAAACCTGCCACATCCCGGCTTTTGCCATCGAAGACCCCACCAAAGTCTCATGGGATTGGTCTACTTCTGGACAGGATTTAGGAGATGACCATTACAAGTATCTAAAAATCAAAGGCTCGTTTGTGTACCAGAAGAACGTTCAGCCAACCTACCTATGGTTTAATGGCAATTTGGAATACCGCTACCTGTTGGGTGATGTCATTGATCCGACGCAACCAACCTACATCAACAAACCGGCCGGCAACATCAACGACCCACAAGCCAAAATCTTCCCCTTCAAACTCCATGTAGGTAATCAGCCCTACGATACGCTCTATAACTATTTGCTTGCGCCAATCACTGCCGGCCCGGATGGTTACTGGACAAACTTCGATTGGGATCAAGCCTTCCGCCTTGCTGAGCAACGCATTGGTTTGCCCTACAGCGGCAATTATGGCTTTGCTCAAACCTATATGTATTGGCCGATTACGCACATGGTTCAGCCCAAAGAAAATGCTTTGCAGTGCAATGACTGCCATGGTGAGAACGGCCGTATGAATTGGCAGGCACTTGGCTACCCTGGCGACCCCATGCAGTGGGGCGGGCGTAAGTAGTAACACGATGTTTCATGCTGATTGCGCGATGACACACAACGAATGAACCCATGAAAACCATCACTTTTCACCGCAAATCCCTGTTCTTGGCTGGTCTTGGCTTGCTTTTGCTGGCTGCGCTGCTCTTTGGTGTTTCGCAGGCGCTTGCTCGGCCTCCGGCTGAAATCGTTGCACAAACTTCTCCTCTACATCCGGTCTTTGCTTTGCTCGATGCACAGGGGCAGAATGTCTTGCAAACTGGCAATCCGGTCAGTACGATGCAAACCTGTGGACAATGTCATGACACAGTTTTCATCGAATCTCACAGTTTTCATGCTGATTTAGGGTTGCAAACCGGTGGCGGGTTGTTTGACAAATGGAACCCGCTCACGTATCGCTATCTCTCTCAACCAGGGGATGACCGACTGGATTTAAGCACAGCGGAATGGTTGATGCTGAATGGACAGCGTGTGCCAGGCGGTGGACCGGCTACGACCTCGCGCACAGGACAACCACTGCAACAACTTCCGCCTGACCCCACCAATCCGGAAACGGCCATTCTTAACCCACAAACGCTACAGCCTGAAGCGTGGGATTGGTCGAAATCGGGCGTCATGGAGATGAACTGCTTTTTGTGTCACCTGGCCCAGCCGAATTTGGAAGCACGGGCTGCTGAAATTCGCGCCGGACGCTTTGGACAAGCCAACACCGCTACTTTGTTAGGGACAGGCTGGGTTGAGCAGGAGGGCGAGGGGTTTACCTACAACCCGGTTGCTTTTGATGCCGATGGCAAACTCAAGCCAGAGTTTGTACAAATTCAGGACCCAACCAACCAAAACTGCGCTGCTTGTCATGGTGAAGTTCACGCCAACCGCGCTGAGCCCCTGCTTGTTTCAGCCTGTGATTTGAAGTATCATCAAACCGCTACTACGGGCCAGGTTTTTGCCGGGCAGAAGATTGCCGAATCCGGGGTAAATTTGCAGGGAAAAAAGGACCTGAACCGCGCTTGGGATATTCATGCCGAACGCGGCTTGGAGTGTACAGATTGTCATTACTCGCTCAATAACCCGACACATGCTCAATCGTTTGCTGCTCCTGGTCACTTAGAATATGACCCCCGAAAACTGGAAATTGGAGAGTACCTACAGCGGCCTGACCATAACTTTGCTCGCGGACAGAGCGCTCAATTTACGGTTGCCCCAGAATTAAAAGGCACCATGCGTCGTTGTGAATCTTGTCACGATGCGGCCAATAGCCATAGCGATTGGTTGCCTTATGCGGGGCAACATATGAGCGTGTTGGCCTGTGAATCCTGTCATATCCCGAAGCTATATGCGCCAGCGATTCAATCGTATGATTGGACGGTGATTCAACTGGATGGCACACCGGCCAATCTCTGCCGTGGCTTAACCGGGGGCGATACGGTCAACGACTTGGTCACCGGGTATCAACCGGTTCTGATGCAGAGAACCAACATTGATGGACAGAAACTTTTGGCCCCGTATAACTTAATTACAACCTTTTACTGGGTCTATGACAGCAAGACTGGCCCGCGCCCAGTGCGTCAGGCGGATCTCACTGCTGCTTACTTGGTCAACGGGCAGTATGCGCCGGAAATCATGGCCGCTTTTGATGTTGACAAGAATGGCCGAATTGACTCGAGCGAGTTACGCACAGATACGCTTGAGAAACAATCAGTGGTCGCTGCGCGGCTGGAAGCGCTTGGCTTAGAAAATCCACGCATTGAGGGTCAGGTACAACCTTATAGCGTTAATCACAACGTAGCAGGCAAAGGATATGCCATTCGTGATTGCACCACCTGCCATAGCGATAATTCGCGCGTGACGGCCACCATGCAACTGACTGTCTATACCCCGGCAGGAGTCACACCGCACTTTGTCAGTGATACGAATGTCAACACGACCGGTGAAATCGTCCGGGGTGAAGGCGGTGCGCTCTTTTATCAACCGCTAACAATGAAAGACGGTGTGTATGTCTTTGGCCGCGATCGAATTCACTGGATTGATTGGTTGGGTGCCTTGGCTTTTGTTGGTACACTGCTTGGCGTAGCAGGACACGGCACGCTGCGCTATATCGCCTGGTTGAAACGTCCAAAACACCAACCTGTGTTGAAAAGCGTCTACATGTATGAGGCCTATGAACGCTTCTGGCACTGGCTACAGACCTTTGCTATCCTGTTCTTGCTCTTGAGCGGACTCGTCATTCATCGGCCTGACATGTTTGGTGCCTTCTCTTTCCCGCACATGGTCTTAATTCACAACGTGTTAGCGGCTATTCTCATTCTCAATTTTATCTTCTCGCTGTTCTGGCATGTAACAACTGGCGAAGTGCGCCAGTATATTCCCAACTTCCTCAAACCGGTTGGCATCATCAACGATATGGTGCTACAGGTCAAGTTCTACACGCTGGGTATTTTTAAGGGTGAACCCCATCCGTTTGAGAAGCGCCGCGAGAAAAAGCTCAACCCGCTTCAGCAGTTCACCTACTTCGGCTTGCTGACCGTTTTGTTGCCCTTGCAAATGCTCACGGGCGCGTTAATGTGGGGCGTACAAGAATGGCCCCAGGTTGCTGGTTGGTTAGGAGGTTTACCTTTCCTGGCTCCGCTTCACAGTCTCATTGCCTGGTTGTTGGGGTCGTTTATTGTGGGACATGTCTACCTCACCACAACCGGCGCTACCCCGCTTGAAGCCATGCGTGCTATGGTCACCGGCTGGGAAGAAGTGGAGCATGAGTAACTCGCTCTAAGGAGAAAATTATGGCACTTGCATCTAAGTCCGTCAAAAAAGGCTTTGACCTAAAAACCTTGTTCAACCGCCCGACGCAACCGTATGTGCATCCTTACCTAGGCGGTATGATACTTGGCATTGTTCTGTTCCTGGCCTTGTTCCTCACCGGCAACGGGCTTGGCTCTTCAGGCGCTACCAGCCGCTTGGTGACCTTTGTACAGGACCAGATAGACCCTGCGCATGTGGACCGCACGCCCTATCTGCTCAAAATGGCAGGTGGCGACAAAAACCCGCTGGATGACTGGCTGGTTCCGGTCTTTTTTGGCGCGTTGCTCGGTGGCTTTACATCGGGTTTGATTGGTGGGCGCGTGAAACTAGAGACGACAAAGGGTCCACAGGTGTCTGACCGCACACGCTGGTTATTGGCTTTTATTGGCGGCGTTCTGTTTCTCTACGGTGCGCGCATGGCTCGCGGTTGTACTTCTGGTCAAGCGCTCACAGGTGGTGCCGTGCTTTCTGCCGGTTCATGGACGGTGATGCTCTCTATCTTTGCCGGTGCGTATGCCTTGGCCTACTTTGTG
The DNA here is from genome assembly GCA_003130845.1 of Anaerolineae bacterium. Classification (GTDB taxonomy): domain Bacteria; phylum Chloroflexota; class Anaerolineae; order Anaerolineales; family Villigracilaceae; genus UBA5195. Next base: position 37,913 of record QEXW01000042.1, on the reverse strand, counting down.
CGGAAACTGTGGAATTAACATCGCTGAGTCGGACCTTCGGCTGCCTGCCACAGGAGAATGAATTATGAACTTTCCTCTTCTTGCCTTTCAAAATGTCAGCGCCCAAAATCCTTGGACCTATCTGGTCTTTGGTTTGATAGGTTTTGCGTTTGGCTTTGTTCTGGAATTGTCTGGTTTCGGCAATAGCCGCAAACTAGCGGCGCAGTTTTACTTCAAGGACTTAACTGTTCTCAAGGTCATGTTTACCGCTGTAATTACTGCGATGACCCTGCTTTTTCTTTCGGTGAGTTTGGGTATTTTGGATTACAACCAAGTTTGGGTCAACCCGACGTATCTATGGCCGGGCATCTTAGGTGGGTTGATTATGGGTGTCGGTTTTATCATTGGCGGCTTTTGTCCTACTACCTCCCTGGCCTCGGCTTCGACCGGGAAAATTGACGGCATGTTTTTCATGTTGGGGGGCTTTGTCGGCGCTTTCTTGTTTGGAGAAACGGAACGGTTCTTTACCTATTGGCATAACAATGTCAGCTACTATGGTCGTGTGACGTTGATGGACGTGTTTGGGCTGCCGATGGGCGTGATTGTTCTGCTGGTGGTCTTGATGGCATTGTTTATGTTTTGGGGCGCAGAACAGTTAGAACGGATTGTCGGAAAGAAAGATATGAGTCACGAGCCCCGCTGGCGGCTCTATGGTGCAGGCGCTGTGGTGGTTTTGGCGCTGACCGTTCTCATCCTTGGGGCGCCTTCTACACAAGAAAAATATCAAAGAGTGACCATTCTGCGTACTGTGCCAGAGTTGCAAGCCGATGGAACCGTGAAAGATGTGCAGGTCAAATACAGTGCTGAGGAAGCCTTACAAAAGCGCCTGGTGCAAATTAGCCCAGCTGAATTGTTTAAGGCGCGCTATGACCAGAAGCTCAAGCTCACCATGATTGATGTGCGCCCGGAAGCCCAGTACAACCTTTTCCATGTGCGAGGTGCCTTAAATCTGCCTGCTGATACCCTTCAGCAACATATTCCTGAACTGCTTGCTACGGCTGCCCCGAACGCTGTGTATGTCGTCATGAGCAATGATGAGACACTGGCGACTGAAGCCTGGCGTTTATTGGTAGCAGAGGGTGTACCGAATGTTTATTTGTTAGAGGGTGGCTTAAATGCATGGATTGCTTTCTTTGGAGAGAATGACCCACAAATTCAGCCTGCGCTTGGCGCGCCTGCTGGATACTTAAATTTCACCTTCCCCGCTGCTTTGGGTGACCGTTACCAAGCTGCCGACCCTGACCCAATTGAGTATGAGCATCTTGAGTTTGAGCCGAAGATTCAATTGCAAATTAAGCGTGATAAATCTGGCGGGGGATGCGGATAGTCATTCGGCGCGTGGCACAAAATTCATTTCACACGCTAGCTACATCGTAACGCAAACTCCAAGTAGTTTCAGCACTCCATCCCGAAGGGCTTCGGTTCCTTCGGGATGGTTTTGTAGAGAAGTCTTTTGACGTGCGCTCAATCGTGAGATTTTATAGACTCCACAGAAATGCCGTGTATTTTATTGTGAATTTTCGCGTTTTTTTGTTATGATATTCACATCATCTTGTGAGATAGGAGCATCGCTGATGAACGTGAAAATTTCGCTGGGTGACCGTTTGCGCCAATTGCGCGCTGAACGGCGGCTTTCGCAGCGTGACTTGGCCCAACTGGCCGGGATTTCGACCAACTCGGTCAGTCTCATCGAGCGCGAGGAGATTTCTCCCAGCGTCTCTACCCTGCAAAGCCTGGCGCGGGCGCTGAATGTCAAGGTCAGCTATTTTTTCGATGATGAATATACCGGGCACGTTTTGTTGGTCAAAAACAGTGAGCGGCCGGTTGTGAACGGCAATGGCCTGACCATCGAAGGCGTGGGCAAGCGGCTGAAAGGCCAGGAAGTGGAACCGTTTTTGGTTATGCTGGAGCCGCGTGCCACCAGCGGTGACCGCCCCGTAGCACACCCCGGGCAGGAATTTATTTTTTGCCAGCAGGGTCGGGTGGAATATCTGATTGATGGCCAGGCGTACCTGGTCGAAAAGGGCGATTTCCTGATTTTCGAGGCCACCCTGCCGCACATCTGGCGCAACCCTTTCGATGAGCGGGCGGCTTTCATCCTGGTCATCCAGACGCCGGACGAATCGCGTGAGACGGTTGAGCGGCATTTTGTTGCCTTCCCGTCTATCAAGCACATTGGATAAGAGCCGAACACACCTATCTTTCCGTTTTGGAAGGGGAAGGTCACCGATGATTTCATTTGTGCAAGTGTGCTTTTAGGGCGTTATTTGGACCCTCCATGTGGTTTGAAAATCGTGCCGCTCAAAATTCCTTGGGCCGTGCGGAAGGTGACTCCTGCCCAGAGCGCTATCACGCCGGCCAGGGCGAGCAGCCCTGTCCACAAGAATAGCTTGGCGGGGATGGCTTGATACAGAACGCCACTCGCGGTTGCAAATGCGCCCAGTGGAAAGATGAAGGCCCACCAACTCAATGCAAAGGGGATGTTTGATTTGCGCCAGATTTCTAACGTGACCACCAGTGCTAAACTTAGCCAAAACGCCGCAAAACCCCAAAGTATGACGCCGGTTGGCCGTGCCAACAAGGCAAGCAATTGTTCAGTTTCGGGACCGGCTTGGAAGAATTGCGAAATGGGTTTCACCAGTCGTATGCTCAAGATTGTTAAAATCGAAGTTGGCACAATCCCAACCCACATGGTTGGCGCTAGGTGTGCGGGGGGGAGGGCGTAGAAAATGTAGCGGGTCAGCACGACCGCCATGACGAACACGAACAGAAAACTGCCTATCCCCAGAAAAACGAGACTGACGAGCAGGTTCAACTCGCCCCATGCTGTGCCGTAAAAATGCAGGCTCAGGCTCCCGCCTAAAACCGGGACAATCAGCGCCGAAACGGGCGGAATCAGCCAGCCCAGCGTGGAGGCCTGCCATTCAATTTCTGGCTTGTGTAAAAATATGTTGAGAATCACCAAGGCAAAGAACAAAATCCCTGCTGCGCCCAGTAGCCACAACACCTGCAGTATGCTCCACAGAGCGGATTCTGGCAGCAAGCGGTTCCCTGTTTTTTCGAGCGCAATGCCTATCACAATCAACGAAATGGGCATGGTGGGAAAGAATGCTGCCAAGACGGGGTGGTTTAAGTCGCGCCGCACATCTTCAAAATACAAGAACCAGCGTAGTGTCCAGGGGATGAGCGCGCTGACGAAGAACAGCAGGGCGATTATCAGAAAGAATATCTGCAAAGTGGGCGCAAACGGCAAGACGAACTGAAAAGCCGCGCCTGCAATGCTGATGACGCCTGTTCCCATCACGGCAGCGAACCAGCTAGGGGCAAAGGATTGGATAATCGAAGGTCGAGAGGTGTTCAAAATAGCCTCACAAAAACGTCAAGAGAGTTTCACCTTATAGATGCAAGGATTGGCCAAAAGTGGCTTGCCGAAGTATAACCTGCCTACGGTTAGCTAAGATAGCCTTTTCAGGACTTGGGCATTCACGTTCGAGCTAATCCCTGCGCGGCGGTCAGAGTTTGTGTAAAAAACGGCGGATTGTTTGAGCGCAAAACCACATGTGGTACGGTTACAAACATCTGCCTGGACGTGAAATTCGTCACTTTGTTTGTCTGTATTGCTCACTTAAAATGAAAGTATGCTTTCTCCGAAAGGAGGTGACGCGATGCCCAACCTGCTGCATTTACGCTGAAACCGTCATTGGATGCGCGTGCCGCATCCGCCTCTGACGCGCGGCAGGTGGTCCGTGTCATCCCTGGCTTAGTCACAGCCTACGGGTTTCATGGGTCTCCCGCTTTGCGCGTGGAGACCCATTTTGATTCCATCAAAACGAAAGGAACTCGTATTATGCGTGCCATCTCCGATTTTTTCATCTCCCGTTGGGGACCCATCCTCACCGGTCTAGTGGTCGGCATCCTCGCCCCCATCCTCGTCAAATTTGGCAATCCCGGCAACATGGGCATTTGCGTGGCCTGCTTCAACCGCGATATTGCCGGGGCGTTAGGTCTGCACCGCGCCGCCACCGTTCAATACATCCGCCCGGAAATCATCGGCTTTGTGCTGGGTGCGCTTCTTGCGGCGCTCTTGTTCCGAGAGTTTAAGCCGCGCGGCGGCTCCTCGCCCCTCATTCGTTTCCTGCTGGGCATGTTTGCCATGATTGGAGCGTTGGTTTTCCTGGGCTGCCCCTGGCGTGCCTATCTGCGCCTGGCGGGCGGCGATTGGAACGCCATTGCCGGTATCGTTGGCTTATTTGCAGGCATTGGGTTGGGAATTGTCTTCCTCAAACGTGGCTTCAGCCTGGGGCGCAGCCGCCCGGCCTCTCCGGTAGTGGGCTGGGTGATGCCGATTTTTGCTGTCCTCCTGCTCGCCTTGCTGGTGGCTGCCCCGCTCTTTGGGCGCGACGCCGAAGGTAAGGCCATCGGCCCCATCTTCTTCTCTGAAAAAGGCCCCGGCAGCCAGCATGCGCCTCTCCTACTTTCGCTTGGCGCGGGCCTGGTGATAGGCTTCCTGGCGCAACGCAGCCGCTTCTGCACCGTAGGCGCTTTGCGCGATGTCGTCCTCTTGCGCGATTCTCACCTGTTCAACGGCGTGCTGGCCCTGCTTGTGGCGGCCTTCCTCACCAACCTAGCCCTTGGGCAGTTCAAGCCTGGCTTCGAGGGGCAGCCCGTGGCCCACACTGACGCGCTCTGGAACTTCGGCGGCATGGTGCTGGCCGGGCTGGCCTTCACTCTGGCGGGTGGTTGCCCCGGGCGGCAGGTTTTCCTAAGCGGCGAAGGGGACGCCGACGCAGCCATCTTCGTTTTGGGTATGATTGTTGGGGCTGGCGTAGCGCATACCTACAGCCTGGCGAGTTCCCCGGCAGGCGTGGGTGCCAACGGCCCGGCCATCGTCCTGATTGGCTTGGTGATTCTCTTCATCATTGGCTTAACCATGCGCGAAGTGCGCAGCGCTTAAGTTTTCTAAACAAAAACCAAAAGCGGTTTTTTGTTGTGTCCATAGCGCTTGAATGTTTCAAGGAGTTTGAAATGACCGAACCCAAAAACCTCGATGTGCGTGGTCTCTCTTGCCCCGAACCGGCCATGCTGACCCGCGAAGCCTTGCTTGCCCTCGGTTCCGGCGAACTCATCGTCTTGACCGATTCCTTCACCTCGCGCACCAACATCGAACGCACCGGCAAACTGACCGGCTGGAAAGCCGAAACCATCCAAGAAGCGGATGGTACCTATCGCATCACGCTTACCAAATGATATACCTCGATAACGCCGCCACCTCCTGGCCCAAACCGGCCTCCGTTTCGGCAGCCATGCGCGATTTCCTGGAGCGCGCCGGGGGTAACCCTGGCCGCTCCGGGCATCGCCTGTCCATCGCCGCCGGGCGTATTGTGTATGATACCCGCGAAGCCCTGGCCGAATTTTTTGGCCTGCAGGACCCCTTGCGGGTGATTTTCACGCTCAACGCCACCCACGCCCTCAACCTGGCGCTTCAGGGTTTGCTCCAGCCGGGGCAGCGCGTTGTCACCGGCGGCATGGAACACAACGCCGTCATGCGCCCTCTTCGGGAGTTGGAAACGCGCGGCGTTAAAGTAGATGTCATTCCGGCAAGAGAAGATGGGACGCTCGACCCTGCCGACTTTGCCGCTGCGCTGCAGACGCCTGCGCGGCTGGTGGTCATCAATCACGCCAGCAACGTCTGCGGGACTCTGGCTCCCGTTAAAGAAATTGCCTCGCTCGCTCATGCCGCTGGCGCCCTGGTGTTGGTAGATGCCGCGCAAACGGCGGGCGCGTTGCCCATCCATCTTCCCACGCTGGGGGTTGACTTGCTCGCCTTCACCGGACACAAAGCCCTGCATGGTCCCCCCGGCACGGGCGGGCTTGTCCTGGCCGATTCGTTTGACCCCGCCCAACTGCGGCCTCTGGTGCGCGGCGGCACAGGCAGCCGTTCGGAATACGAAATTCAACCCGACGACTTGCCCGACCGCTATGAAAGTGGCACGCCCAACGGCGTGGGAATTGCGGGCTTGGGCGCAGGCCTGGCTTGGCTCAACGAGCGCGGTATCGAATCTCTCCGCGCTCACGAGCTGAGCCTCTCCGCCCGTTTGCGCGAAGGCCTGAACGAAATTCCCGGCGTAACGGTTTATGGGCCGAAAGACCCACAACACGCCACGGCTGTTCTCTCGTTCACCCTGCAGGGCAAGTCTGTCTCTGAAGTAGGCTACCGGCTGGACGAAGACTACGAAATCTTTTGCCGGGTCGGTTTACACTGCGCCCCCGCCGCCCATCGCTCGCTTGGCACGTTCCCCGCCGGAACGGTGCGCCTGGCCCCAGGGCCCACAACCACGCTGCATGACATCGAAACCGTCCTCTGCGCGGTTAGGGAGATAGCGCAAGCATGAAGCGGGGCATTGTCTTGTTCCACACCACCACCTCGGCCCTGCGCGCCGAAAAAATCTTGCAAAAAGCGGGGTTATCGGTCAAACTCATCCCCACGCCGCGCGAACTCTCCAGTGATTGCGGCATTGCCCTGCAATTCGAACTCCCCGCCAGGGACCAAATTGAAGCGATATTAATAGCCGCTGGCGTGGAAAGTGAAATCCACGTGGTGGGTTAATCGGTGATTGTGCCGCTTTCTGCCAGCATGGTGGATCGTTTTTTCATCTGTTGGCAGAGCAATTTGCGCACCAAGTCACAAAACTCGCCGATTTGCGGGTCGGTTAACTGGTAGAGCATTTCCGTGCCGCGCCGCTGGCACTCCACCACGCCCACAGCCCGCAGAATCGACAACTGTCGTGAGACGTGCGTTTGGCTGAAGCCGGTTTGCGCAGTTCGTCAATCAGGCGGTTCTATGGTCTGACGCGCGGCACAATAGCACCAGCAGGTAGGATGCCGGAAAGAATCGTTTTCGTCTGCTGCCAGGGCGTTGTCTGGGGATAGGGCCTGTCTGTACTCGTTCTCCAGTTTGATTCTCTATAGATAAAATGTCAATCGTTGATTCTGGCGAGGACCGGGCAGGGAAGTGGGAGGGGGTTGCGCTTGTCTCGATGACTAGAACGAATTGGAGCTTTTTGGGTTAAAATTTATACAATTTTCAGGCTTGGGCGGTGTGGCTGTCGCGCAATTCCTGAACAACCGTTGTTTTTTTGATAAAAGAGGGCATACAAAATGAAGCGAAAACATCTTATCTCTTCTGCATTTGTTTTGCTACTGGTGATGCAGCTGGCCTGTTCAGTTGGTGCGCTGGCGCCAACGCCGACACCGGAACCGACCTCCACCTCCACCCCGCTTCCGACCGCTACCGCCACCTTCACGCCCGAGCCCACGCCAACTTTCACCGAAACCCCCACATCTCGCCCGACTCGCACCTCCACGCCAACCTCCACACCCTTCCCGGTGTTCTTCCGCCAGGAGATCGACAATCCGTTGGGCATCCTGTGGAACTTCGTGGTGTATGGTGATTCGAGCAAGAACTCTTATTCCTATCGGAACGGCGAGTTGATTTTCTCCGTTCAAGAACCAAACGCGGGGATAGAGTTCATCTATACTCCCTACAATTACCAAGACGTCCGCATTGACGCGGCCTTCGAAAACAAGCCCGAAAGCCGCAACACCATTAACGTCTCCATGCTTTGTCGAGCCTCAAATGGTGGGTTCTATCAGGTTTTAATCACGAATGACGGGCGGTATCTGTTCGCCGTCTATGAGCGCCAAACCATGCAACAGGCGCAGGTGTTGTTCCAGGGTGCTTCTCTGGCTATCAATCAGGGCAAGTCGAAGAATGAGTATGGTTTCGTTTGCAAGGGTAACCGTTTCACGCTGTTCGTCAATGGCAAGGAAGTGAAGACGATTACCGACAGCCGGATTGACATACAAAGTGGCACCGTTGGGTTGTATGTTGGTGCGGTAGCAGACCTGGTGCCGGTGGTTGTGGGGGTAGACTGGGTCCAAATCAGCCAGCCCTGAACGACGGGCTTTGTTCCATTTCCTTTTTCTTTCGGGTCTGCGGACAGTCACACGCAGGCCCGAAATTGATTCAACGGTGTTATCATTTGCTCCATGCGCGCTCACACTACCCGAATCTTCTCTGTCTTTCCACTACCGCTGGCGGCTGGGTTGGGGCTGCTGACGCCCGTTTTCTTTTTCCACGCCGTTCGCCACGCTTTGCCGCTGGGCTACGCCGGGATGTTCGCCCAAATGGCCGGGCAGATAGCGGCGGCCAATTTTGCCCTGCCGCTGGACATTCCGCGCTACGGGCCGGGTGGCATTCCTTTTGTCTATCCGCCGTTTGGACATTACCTATTTGCAATCTATCTCAAACTCGGTCTTTCTCCCTGGGCCTATCTGCGGCTGATTCCGCCGGTCTTTGGATTGGCAGCGCTTATTCCGTTTTATTTTCTCGCTCAGGAACTAACCGGAATCCGCTGGGGCGGGCTGGCTGCGCTCCTGCTGGCGTTCACGGCCCCGTCCGTTTTCAGCATACACATCTGGTCGGCGGGGGTGGTACGCGGGCTGGCGCTGACTTTGTGCCTGGCTGGTCTCCTATTCTACCTGCGCGCCCTGCGGCAGCCTGTACGGGACGTTATCGTTTGGGCGGGAATTTGCCTGGGGCTGCTCCTGAGCACGCACTTGCTCTACACCCTGTTCGCCGCGTTGGTTGGGCTTGCTTTTCTGCTGGCGGAGTGGCAGCCGCGCCGCATCCTGACCGCGCTCGGAATCTTGGGGCTGGCCTTGCTCATCGCTTCGCCCTGGCTGGGGACGGTCATCGCCCGGCATGGCTTCGAGAGTTTGTGGATGGCCGCTGCCTCGCATCGCAATGCCGATTTTCTCTCCCTGCTTTGGCGGGATGTTGGCGGAGCGATGAACTATCTCTGGCAGAATCTCTCCTACGTCACCCGCAACGGATTCTTGGCTGTTTTGTCGTTGCCCAGCTTGTTGCTGCTCTTGTTGCGACGGCAATTTCACCTGCCCCTGGCCTTTCTGTTCTCCCTGACGATGGGCGAAGCCTCGTTTTTCCCCGTCCTGCTGGCGGCGATGATGGCGGGTGTATTCGTCGAATGGCTGGCGGGGCGCTGCAGCGGGAGAGCCGCCCAATGGTCAGCCGCCGCGCTTCTCACCGTGCTTGTTCTGCTTGGGGTGGGCAAAAACCTATCGGAAATCATCCGCTATGAGCCGGAAATTGACGTCTATTCTCTGCAGATGTCGAAGTTCGTGCGGCAGGAAACGGACCCGGCGCAGACTTATCTCTACATCGGCAAAATCAACGAAGCCGAATGGTTCCCCTACCTGCTGGAGCGAACGCCTGTGTTTGCGCCCTGGGGCAGCGAGTGGAAGGGAGAATATGCCGAACAATTGCAAATTCTGATTGACCTGCGCGCTTGCCAGATGAACAAAGATTGGCCGTGCATTGAGACCCTGCTGGCCGCGAAAGACGCTTATCCCGACCTGTTGATTGCCCCCAACCAGCGCTGGCTGTTCCAGCAAATCAAAGAAACCCACGCCTGGCAGGTGATTTACGAAAACGAGCGCTATCAGGTATGGGGGAGACGGTAATCGGGAGTTGCTTATCAGGGCGGATTTGCTAGCCTGAAATCACAAGTTTTTTCATTGGCTAGCCACTCGACGCTTTGTTTTTGGACACGGATTCACGCGGAAAACGCGGAATTTTTTTAGGCTGCCTTTGCAAAACACGCTTGTTGTCCGCCTTCCTTTGCGTTGGCCTGCGTCTAATTTTAGAAGTGTCCGGTGGCTAGTTGATGGGCTGGTCTAGCCTTTTTCCCTATTGACTTTTCTCTGAAATGAAATATAATTTTATGTAGCAAATCATTTTTTTATGTTTTTTATTTCCCATGAAATCTAACCCTGAAAACCTTCCGATTGCGCGCGTTTTGAATCTGATGGCCGATGACCGCAACTTGCAAAAGCTGGAAGCGGTGACCAAGGCCCTGGGTTCCGAAACGCGCTTGGAGATTCTGCGTTTTCTAAGTACGCATACCAGCACCGTGCTGGAGATTGCCGAAGCGCTGGGGCTGCCCCCTTCGACGGCCACGCTGCACATCAGCATTTTAGAGCGCGCTGGGCTGATTGAAACCGATTTGCGCCCGGCAACGCGCGGCTTGCAAAAAGTTTGCGCCCGCGTTTTCGACCGGATTGTCATTCAATTGCCTGCTGAGTATGAGCAGGAGGACACCACCGTCGAAGTCGCCATGCCAATTGGGGCTTATGTGAATGTCGAAGTTGTCCCCACTTGTGGCCTGGCCGGAGAAATGGGCATTATCGGCCACCTGGATAACCCTTCTGCATTTTACGAACCCGACCATATCTACGCCCAACTGCTCTGGTTCCGGCGCGGCTTTGTTGAATATCGCTTCCCGAATCGCCTGCCGCTCGGCGTTGTGCTGGACTCTGTCGAAGTAAGCTTCGAAGTTTGTTCCGAAGCGCCCCTCCATCACGATAACTGGCCTTCAGATATTACCGTCTGGATTGGCGGCGTGGAAATTGGGACATGGACTAGCCCGGCCGATTTTGGCGGTGAGCGCGGCGCACTGACGCCAGCCTGGTGGGATAGTCAAAACTCGCAATACGGTCTACTCAAAGTTTGGAAAGTGACCCAGAATGGTAGTTTTGTGGATGGCGTGCCAGTTTCTGGCGTGACGCTGGATGAATTGGGATTGAAGCCCAATCAGCCTATCTCGGTGCGCATTGGTATCAAAGAAGACGCCCGCAATATTGGCGGCATGAATTTATTTGGCAGCAAATTTGGCAATTATCCCCAAGACATTGTGCTGCGGCAGCGCTTTCGGCGCGCGCCAAAAGCGTAAATAAAAGACGCAGTGCGCCTTTGTCCTGGCAGACCCGCGCAGTGCGTCTTTGAGAGGAGGTTGTTCCGCTCGCATACAGTTTACCATATCCCCCCATTGTTCTGCAGCAATTTGAGTCCTGTTTCCCTTGCGCCGCGCGCAAGGGCCTGTTCAGGCCATCTCATTTACAACCAAGTAGGAGAAAAGATGAAAACCATTCGTTTTGTTTTGCCCCTGCTGCTCATTCTGAGCCTGGTGCTTTCTGCCTGCGGTACGCCCGCCGCAACCCAATCGCCTGCCCAGCCTCCTGCTGAACAACCTGCCGCCGGGCAACCGGCCTCGGGTCAAGAGCAGACACAATCGTGTGGCGTGGTGGAGTTGCAGTATTGGAATCCCTTCACCGGCCCAGATGGCCCTTACATGGGTGAAATGGTGGAGGCGTTTAATGCTTCACATCCAGACATCAAAGTGACCATGACCAGCCAGGGTGAGTATTACACCCAACTTGCCACCGCCGCTGCTGCCGATACCCTGCCCGATGTCGCCATTCTGCACGCTGACCAGATTGCCACGCACGTTTTCCGCAATATGCTGCGCCCGATGGATGACCTGGTTGCCGAGATGGGCATTTCGAGCAGCGATTACCCGGCGGGTGTGTGGGCTGCTGGCGAAGTGGCCGGACGCCGCTACAGCATTCCTCTCGATATTCATCCGATGACCATGTTTTACAATGCCGACCTGCTCAAACAGGCCGGTTTCGAGAATCCACCCAAGACCCGTGAAGAGTTCGAGAAAATTGCTGCCGCATTGACTGTCGGTGAGAACAAAGGCTTCAACATCACCGGTGGTTTCCCGGTCATGCAAATTTTCCAAATGTTGCTGCACCAGTTTGGCGGCACGGAATTTAGCGCCGATGGTACGCAAGCCACCTGGAACAGCGAGGCCGGCGTGAAGGCCTTGCAATGGATGAAGGACGCCCAGACCAAATATTCCGAACCTAACTTGGAAGTGGATGCCGAGTTGAATGCCTTCAAGACCGGCACGGTCGGCATGATTTGGAATGGTATTTGGCAAACCACCAACGTCACCGGCGCGGGCGTGGAGTTCAACGGCGTGGCAACGGCCGTGCCGCAGATAGGCCCGCAAATGGCTGTGTGGGCTGGCTCGCACCAGTTTACCCTGCCAGTTCACCGGACGGTTGACCCCTGCAAAGACCGCGCTGCCGCCATTTTCATCAAATACATGGTCGAAAACTCCGTCACCTGGGCCAAAGCCGGGCAGATTCCGGCCTCCAATTCCGTCCGTGCCAGCGCTGAGTTCAAAGCCATCCAACCCCAGGCGTCGATTGCGCCCTCGGTCGAGTACGCCTTCTTCCCGCCTGCCGTTCCTGGCATTACCGATGCCTTTGGCCCGCTGGGTGAAGCCGTCGGCGCGGTGATGAATGGCACCGCCACCGACATCAAAGCCGCGCTCGATGACGCCGCCAAACGCGCCAATGAAATCCTGGTGCAGAACAAAGCCACCTACGGCGACGCGCCCAAAGCGCCATAAGCCGCTAATTTGATAGCCGCGAAGGTCTCACTGGAATGTTTGAGAGACCTTCGCGGCCTTCCTGGTAACGTTTTTATCTGTTCCTGTTCAATAGAAATTTCGGACTTTTGAAAGGCAGGCTCCCATGTCCGTTGCGTTCGCCCGGAAACGCAGAATTTCGATTACGCCTTATCTGTTCATCCTGCCGCACCTAATTTTCTTTGCAGTCTTCGTCGGCTACCCGTTTTTCAGCGGCTTGTATATCAGTTTTTTTCAATATGACTACCTGCGGCCTGAAGCCACCGTCTTTGTGGGATTGCAAAACTACCTGGACTTGTTCCATGCTGGCAGCGTAAAGTTCATCGAGTTTTGGAATTCGGTGCGCGTGACGGTGACTTTCGTGATTTGGAGCGTGCCGTTCCTGGTGCTTATTCCGCTTGGGCTGGCGGTCCTGTTGAATTCAAAATTGAAGGGCATGAAATTCTTCCGCGCGGTGTTTTTCTCCCCCTGGGTACTTTCGTGTGCGGTCATTTCGCTCATCTGGTGGTGGATTTTCCAAAGCCAGGGCGGCCTGCTCAACTATTATCTGAAACTGTGGGGCTTCGATACGCCGCGCTGGCTTTCGACCATGCCCTACGCGATGATTTCCATCGTAGTCGCTACCGTGTGGTGGACGATGGGCTATAACATGGTCATTTTTCTGGCGGCCCTGCAAGACATCCCCACCGATTTATACGAAGCCGCCGAAGTAGATGGCGCCAATGCCTGGCAGCGCTTTACGCGCATTACCCTGCCGCTGCTGCAACCGGTCCTGGTCTTTATCATCATCACGACCATCATCGCCTCGTTCAACCTGCTCGGCCAGCCGATGATGATGACGCGCGGCGCGCCCGCCCAACCGACCGGCGGCGGGGCGACCGAACCGGTTATGCTGCGCATTTTTACCGAGGGTTTCGTGCGCCCCTTCCAGGGCAGCGCGGCGGCTATGTCGGTGGTGGTTGCGCTCATGATGATGGCGTTTTCTTTCGTCAATTTTCGTCTTTTCCGTCAGCGTGATTGACACGCAGGAGGCTCACCATGACCCTAAAAACCACCCGCCGCCCGGTTTCGGGCTACCGCGTGCAAGAATTTGTCAATCGCGCCATGATTTATCTCACCCTCTCCCTGGTGACGCTGATTGTCGTCATTCCGTTGGTCTGGATGTTTTCGACCTCGTTCAAACTCAAATCGCAGTTGTTCACCAAAGAAATTTATTGGATTCCTAAACAGATTACGCTCGAAAACTACGAAAAAATTCTCAACAATCCATCCACGCCGATTGGCCGTTGGTTCATGAACAGTTTGTTCGTTGCCTCCGTCACCACCGTCTTGAAACTGGTGATTGATTCTTTGGCCGGCTACGCTTACGCGCGCATGGATTTCCCGGGCCGCAAACAGATTTTTGGCTTGCTCATCGCCACCCTCTTTTTGCCAGGGGTGATGTTTTTGGTCCCTAACTTCGTTACCGTAGCCAAGCTGGGTATGTTGAACAAGTTCAGCGGAGTCATCATTCCGGCCCTGGCGAGCGTGTTTGGGGTGTATTTTATGCGTCAGTTCTTCGAAAGCCTGCCCAAAGAGTTGGAAGAAGCCGCTGAAATAGATGGCGCCAACCGCTTGCAAATCTTTTTCCAAATTGCCTTGCCGCTTTCCAAGCCAGCCCTGGCAACCCTGGCGGTCATCGAATTCCTCGCCAGTTGGAACGATTTCCTGTGGGCGCTTCTGGTGCTGAAAGACCGCGCCGTGCAAACCCTGCAGCCGGGCTTGCGCACCCTGCAAGGCGCTTATACCTCGGAATATGGCCTGATGATGGCCGGGGCGGTGATTGTGGCGGTGCCGGTGTTGGTGCTGTATATTTTCCTCCAGCGGTTCATCGTTCAAAGCGTGGCGACGACAGGACTCAAGGGATGAGACTCTCCCCGCTCTTTTTCCTGGCTTTTGCTTTGCTGACCGTTTCAGCGGCCTGCTCCCCGCTGATGCCGCCCGCCCAGGCGACTTCCACGCCTTCGCCGGATGTTCCGATGTTTCAAAACCCGGTCTTGCGTGAGAATTTTGCCGACCCGTTCATTTTGCAGGTTGGAGAAACCTTCTACGCTTACGCCACCAACAGCGCCAGTAAAAATATCTCTCTGGCGCGCTCCACTGACCTGGTGAAATGGCAGATTTTGCCCGATGCCATGCCCGCCTTGCCCCGCTGGGCCAAATTGACCGGCGGGCTGGTGTGGGCGCCGGAAGTGATTCAGATTGGCAATCAGTTTGTTCTGTACTACACCGCGCGCGATAAACAATCGGATAAACAGTGCGTGGGAGTCGCGGTCAGCGATAAGCCGGAGGGCAAATTCAAAGATACGAACGACGCGCCGCTGGTCTGCCAGGCTGAATGGGGCGGCACGATTGACGCCAGCCCCTTCCGTGATGAAGATGGCAAACTGTATCTGTATTACAAAAACGACGGCAATTGCTGCAACCTGCCCACTTTCATCTACGTTCAGGAACTCGCCCCAGATGGCTTGCGCCTGCTGGGTGAACCCGTGTCGCTGATTCGGAATGACGCATTGTGGGAGGGGCGCGTCGTAGAAGCCCCGACCATGTTCAAGCACCAAGGCCGCTATTACCTGTTTTTCTCGGCCAACAACTATGCCGGGCATGAATACGCGGTTGGCTATGCCTTGTGTGAATCACCCCTGGGGCCTTGTCAGGACGCGCCAGAAAACCCCATCCTGCAAAGCGACCTGAGCAACAAAGACGCGCTGGTGATTGGCCCAGGCCACCAGGCGCTTTTGCAGCTGGGCGAGCAGACCTGGATGTTCTACCACGCCTGGGAAGTAGTCGCGGGCAGCCGGCGCGGTGAACGCCGCCTGATGTGGCTCGACCGATTGGATTGGGTGGACGGCAAGCCGGTCGTGCGTGGGCCTACCACCGGTTCTCAGTCCGTCCCGCTGTTGCCCTGAGCAATTTTTCTTGCCATTTCTCTTCTCCTTTTGCCTGCCCGCAGGCTGCTTCTGCGGGCGGGCGCACCTTGCCGCCGGGCAAGGCCTGGTCTCACATTGCTATTATTCAAGGAGTTCCCTGTGTCTGCTCGCTTTCGTCTTTCGCTGGATGGGAAATGGGCGTTCTCCCCGCATGAGCCATTGCCCCCTGATTTTTCCAATCACTGTACGCAGATTTCTGTCCCTGCACCCTGGCAGGCTGACCCACGCTTTCGTCAGCATCGCGGCGTGGCTTGGTATGGGCGCGAGTTTCACATTCCAGATGAATGGCTGATGGCCAACCGGGTACTGATTTTGGGTTTTGGCGCGGTGGATTACGCTGCGCAAGTGTGGGTGAATGGCGTGGAAGTGGGCGCCCACGAGGGCGGCTACCTACCTTTCGAGTTCGACATCACTGCTGCCGTGCGCTCTGGGCGGAATGTCGTGACCGTGCGCGTGGATGACCCGCCCGAATGGTTCGATGAGATTCCGCACGGCAAGCAGTCCTGGTACGGAATGCTCTCCGGGCTCTGGCAATCGGTGTGGGTGGAAAGCCGCGCGGCGACCCATATCCAGGGGGTGAAAATTACGGCGGGCGGTGAACAAGTTTCGGTGGAAGTCCGTTTGAGCGGCGCATTGGCGGGAATGCTCACAGCCGAAGTTTTTGCGCCGGATGGCAGAATCGCCGCCCAGGCCGAATTCGCCGCGCTGCGTTTTTCCATTCCCATCGAACACCCTTTGCCTTGGTCGCCAGACGAGCCGCATTTATACACGCTGAAACTCTGCACCGGCGAAGATGAAGTGACTGAAACCTTTGGCTTTCGCACCATCCAAACGCGCAACGGGCAGATTTGGTTGAATGGAAAGCCGTTTTATCTGCGCGGCGCGCTCGACCAAGATTACTACCCCGAATTCATTTGCACGCCACCCTCGCAAGAATATATTGAAGCTGAATTCCGTCAGGCCAAGGCCTTGGGGCTGAATTGCCTGCGCGTACATATCAAAGTGGCCGACCCGCGTTATTACGCTGCTGCCGACAAAGTTGGTCTGCTCATTTGGACAGAATTACCCAACCACATTTTGCTGACCGAGCACGCCAAACGTCGCGCCCGCCAAACCCTGGCCGGCATGGTAGAGCGGGATTGGAATCATCCTTCGATTGGGATTTGGACGATTATCAACGAATCTTGGGGCGTGGATTTAAGCAATCCCGAACATCGCGCCTGGCTGGCAGAGATGTACGATTTTATGAAGGCGCTCGACCCAACCCGCTTGGTGGTTGGCAATTCGGCTTGTTGGGGCAACTTCAATGTGGTCAGCGACCTAGATGACTACCACATGTATTTTGCCATGCCTGACCATCATGAGCAGTGGCGCGCTTGGGTGGCTGCCTTTGCCAGCCGTCCCTGGTGGACGTATGCCTGCGCGTATGAGAATGCGGCTGCCTGGCAAGAGTATCTGCGCGCGCCCTGGCAGGCAGCGCCGCGCCTGCTTGCGCCCGAAGCACGCCGCCGGGGAGATGAGCCGCTGCTGGTTTCCGAGTTTGGCAATTGGGGGCTGCCGGATGTAGAAAAACTTGTGAAGGGCTATGGCGGCGAACCCTGGTGGTTTGAGACCGGTCTGGAGTGGGGCGATGGCGTGGTGTATCCGCACGGTGTCGAAGGCCGTTTTCGTGATTATGCGTTCGACCGGGTTTTTCCTTCGCTAGCGGCGCTCGCGGCGGCCAGCCAAGAACTGCAATTTGCGGCCATGAAGTACGAAATCGAACAAATACGGCGGCACAACGCCATTCAGGGCTATGTTATTACCGAATTGACCGATGTGCATTGGGAATGCAACGGCCTGCTGGATATGCTTCGCAACCCTAAGACGTATTTCGAGAAATTTCACTGCGTCAACGCCGATGATGTCCTGATTCCGCTTTGGGAGCGGCTGAGCGTGGCTGGCGGTGAGACTTGCGCCCTGCCGGTGCTGTTGGCGCATTGTTCGGCGCAGGCCGTACAGGGCGCGGCCCTGGAATGGGAAGTGCGTAGTGAGCAATATTCTGATGGTGGCAAAGCCTGCGAGTGGTTGAGCGGGCGGCTCGAAGTTGGAGAATGCACGCCGTTCGATGTGACCGAATTGGGCATGATTTCTTTCTCTGTGCCACCGGTGAAAAAACCAACCCGGGCGCGTTTGGGAATAAAACTGACTCGTTGCGGCGAGATGATTGCCGAAACGGAACAGGATTTTCTTTTCCTGCCTAAGGTTGCGCCATGGCCACTGCTCGAAGGGTTATACGCGCCAGACTTGCGCGTCTTTTTGGCTCAGCAGGGCATTTCGACGGTGGATGACCTGGCCCATGCCCGCGTGGCGGTCGTCTCCACTTTGGATGACGCCTGCCGTGATTTTTTGCTGCGTGGCGGCAAGGTGTTGTTTTTGGCCGAACAGCCCGATTCGCTGCGCGCCGTTCTGCCCGGCCTGAGCATTGCTCCACGCGCCGGTACTCCCTGGCAGGGTGATTGGGCCAGCAGTTTTGGCTGGCACCGCTTCGAAAGCCTGCCGACCAATGGGGTGGTAGATTTCTCCTTTGCCGGGCTGACGCCGGAGCATGTCATTCATGGCTTTGCCCCGCGTGATTTTGCGCGGGATGTATTGGCCGGGTTGTTTGTGGGTTGGATTCACAAACCTATCCCCACCATCGCTCGCCGCCGCATGGGGCGCGGCGTTTTGGTGGTTTCTACCTTCCGCTTGCGCGAAAACCTGGAAAACAATCCCCTGGCGCGCTTCTTGCTGGCGGAATTGCTGCGTCTGTTCTAAACATCCCTTTGGAGTTCAGTATGTCCCTTGTCTATCGCAACCCCTTGCCGATTAAGCATATCGGCGACCCGTATGTCCTGCGTGCGCCGGATGGATTGTATTATTGCTACGCCACCTCGGCGCCCGATGGCTTCAAAGCCTGGGTTTCGCCCAACCTGGTAGATTGGCGCGAAGCCGGGTATGTTTATCGGCGTCAGCCGGATTCGTGGGGCCAATCCGATTTCTGGGCGCCGGAAGTGGTTTTTCATCAGGGACGGTACTTCATGCACTACACTGCCCGCTGGAGCAAAAATCACAGCCTGCGCATGAGCGTAGCCGTCTCCGATTCGCCGCTTGGCCCCTTCACCGATGTCTTCAACCGTCCGCTGTTCGATTTTGGCTATGCCGTGATTGATGGGCATGTCTTTTTTGATGACGATGGGCGAAAATACTTTTACTATGCGCGCGATTGCAGCGAAAACATCGTTGAGGGCCGTCACGAAAGCCATTTGTACGTGATGGAATTGAACGACGACTTGCTTTCCTTCCGCAGCGCGCCGGTGCTGGTGGCAAAACCGGAGCAAGCCTGGGAAACCTGTCACTCTGATGAATGGCGCTGGAACGAAGGCCCTTTCGTGCTTAAGCACGCCGGGCGATACTATCTCATGTATTCGGCGAACTTTTATGCCAGCCGAGAGTACGCCGTTGGGTATGCGGTATCCGATAGCCCCCTTGGCCCCTTCATCAAAGCCGCCCATAACCCAGTGCTGGCAGCCCAGGGCGTGGAGATTTCTGGCCCTGGCCACAACTCCATCACCCTGGCACCGGATGGCAAGACGCTGGTCATCGTGTATCACATTCACACCGACCCGCTCCAGCCCAGCGGCGACCGGCAGGTGTGCATAGACCGGATGGGGTTCGATGCCGAGGGCCGGTTGTTTGTGGAGGGGCCAAGTAGGGCCTTCCGTGTGCTGCCGCTATAAATTTTGAAAACTTCTTGCACCTTACGTGAGATTGCGGTATAATCTCTCGATTGATGTCTGATTGTTAAAACTCAGCCCCCGCACGCGAGCGCTTGAGACAAGATGAGTCTCTCGCGCTTATCTTTCTTTGTTACAGGCAATTTTTCCTGAACTTGCACCGAACGGATTTTTGATTTTTTAGGAGGACTCCGTGGAAACCAAAGGCCTGACCGCTCTCCGCATCAGCCTGGCTTCGCCTGAAACCATTCGTTCTTGGTCGTATGGCGAGGTCCTCAAGCCGGAAACCATTAACTATCGCCGCTTACGGCCTGAAAAAGACGGCCTGTTTTGTGAAGCCATTTTTGGGCCGACTCGTGACTGGCAATGTTATTGTGGCAAATATAAGAACCCGCGTTACAAAGGCATTGTATGCGATAAATGTGGTGTCGAGGTGACCCGCGCTGCGGTGCGCCGTGAACGAATGGGGCATATTTCTCTGGCCACGCCTGTGGCGCACATCTGGTACACCCGCCGTATTCCTTCGTATCTTGGGTTGTTGCTGGATATTTCGCGCCGCAATCTTGACCGTGTCTTGTATTTTGCCCAATACATTATCACCTATGTTGATGAAGAAGCCCGTCAGAAGGCATTGCGCCGTCTAGAAGATGAAATCTCCGTTTCGGAGCGAGAGCAAGCCAGCGCGATTAATGCCAAAATTGCCGAAGTTAAAACCCGGCGCGACCAGACGGTTGCCGAATTGAATCAGCGTAAGGGTGATATTGAGCGTTCGTATGATGAGCAAATTGCTTCCCGGCTAGAGCCGGTGATTCAAGAGGGCCAACGCTTGGAAGCACAACTGCAGGAGCTGAGCGGTCAGACTGCCTCGAAGGCGATTGTTTTCAATGCGACCGGCGAGGTGATTGTACAGGCAGGGCAGGTGATTTCTGCTACGCATATTTCTAAAGTGCAGAAGAATGTGCGTGAGCAGTTGGAAGCGCTCGAAAATGAGCTAAAGGACCAGAAAGCGCGCGAAATTGAGCACATCAAGCTCGAAATTGAGCGCATTCGCGCCGAGGCTGCCGAGCAGATGGAGAATCTGCGCAATCAGTTGGAAGACCAGGCTTCCACTAGCAAAGACCACTCTTCACACTTGCGTGATGAACTGCTGGAACTGCGGCCGTTTACTTTTCTGAGTGAAAGTCGCTATCGTGAACTGAAATCGCGTTGGGGCCAGGTCTTTCGCGCCGATATGGGTGCCGAAGCCTTCTATGACATCCTAAGCCGTCTGGACTTGGATAAATTGGCCGAAGAACTGTGGAAAGAAGTGCGCACCACCAAGAGTAAGCAGAAACGCAAAAAGGCCACTACCCGCCTGAAGGTGGTGGAGGCTTTTCGCCGTTCTGGCAATCGGCCCGAATGGATGATTCTGACCATCTTACCGGTGATTCCACCCGACTTACGCCCAATGGTGCAATTGGACGGTGGTCGCTTTGCAACTTCGGATTTGAATGACCTCTATCGCCGTGTTATCAACCGCAACAATCGTTTGAAGCGCTTGCTGGAATTGGGCGCTCCCGACGTTATCGTGCGCAATGAAAAGCGCATGTTGCAGGAGGCTGTGGATAGCCTGATTGACAACTCGCAGCGCGGCAAAGCCCTCAGCCGGCGTGGCCGCCGCGAACTGAAATCCTTGAGCGATATGCTAAAAGGGAAAAAAGGCCGCTTCCGCCGCAACTTGCTGGGAAAACGCGTGGACTACTCCGGTCGTTCGGTGATTGTCGTTGGTCCACAATTGAAACTGTATCAGTGCGGTTTACCCAAGACAATGGCGCTCGAACTGTATCGTCCGTTTGTCATCGCGCGGCTGGTGCAGCATAATTACGCCGCAAATGTGAAAGGCGCGCGCCGTCTGATTGAGCGCAACCGCCCCGAAGTGTGGGAAGTCTTGGAAGAAGTTATTCGTGAGCGGCCTGTCTTACTCAACCGTGCGCCCACCTTGCACCGCCTGGGTATTCAGGCGTTTGAACCTATTCTGATTGAAGGCTCAGCCATTCAACTGCACCCGCTCGTGACAACCGCCTTCAATGCTGACTTCGATGGCGACCAGATGGCAGTTCACGTTCCGCTTTCGCAAAAAGCGGTGCAAGAAGCCCGCAAGTTGATGTTGGCCTCGAAGAACCTGCTCAAACCGGCCGATGGCGAACCGATTATTTCGCCTTCTAAAGACATGGTGTTGGGCGTGTATTATCTCACGATGACCGACAATCGTCCGCATAAGGGTGATGGCCGCTTGTTTGCGGATATGGACGAGGTGGAACTGGCTTACCAACTGGGGCAGGTCGAAGTTCACACAAACATTAAAGTTCGTGTGGAAACCTGGTACGATGAGAGCGGAAGCCGGATGCCCGCTCCTCAAATGCGCTTGGTAGATACAACGGTTGGACGTGTTTTGTTCAATCGCATTCTGCCGCCGGAAGTGCAATTTGTCAACGAAGTTCTGGAAAAAGGCGGCGTGAAGGACCTGATTGCGGATGTGTACGAAATCTGCGGTCAAGAAGTCACGACCACGGTGGCAGACGCTGTAAAGCAAATTGGTTTCCAGTATGCCATGCGTTCCGGTATTACCTTGGCTGTTTCGGATATTTCCGTGCCGGCTGCCAAAGAAGAAATCATTGCTGCGGCGCTTAAGGAAGTGGAAGTCGTTCAGCGCGATTTTCGGCGTGGTTTGTTGACCGAGCAGGAGCAAAACGAACGCATCATTCAAATTTGGCAGAAAACGACGGTGGATGTTGCGAAAGCGGTTAAATCGAACATGGACCCCAGCGGTAACCTGTCCACGATGGCCAATTCCGGCGCTACCAAAGGTGGTTTCGGTCCGATTTCGCAGTTGGCGGGTATGCGCGGTCTGATGGCGGACCCATCCGGGCGTATTATTCCGCTGCCCATTCGCTCCAATTTCCGTGAAGGTTTGACTGCGCTGGAGTACTTCATTTCCACGCATGGCGCGCGCAAAGGTTTGGCCGATACCGCGCTGCGCACGGCAGATGCCGGTTATCTCACCCGTCGTTTGGTGGATATTGCTCAAGACATCATCATCAACGAGGTGGACTGCGGTACAAAAGAAGGTATCTGGATTCGCAAGTCGGATGATGTGGCTGGGCAGAGCATGTCGAGCCGTTTGTATGGGCGCTTGGCTGCCGAAGCAGTGATTGACCCGCACACCGGCGAGGTGATTGTAGACCGTGACGAGATGATTACGCACGATGTGGCTCGCCGAATTACGGCAGCGGGCGTAACCGATGTGAGAGTTCGCTCTCCCATGACCTGTCAGTTACGGCATGGTATTTGTGCCAAATGCTACGGCATTGACTTGGGGCGGGGTACGATGGTTGAGTTGGGTGCAGCGGTTGGCATCGTGGCGGCGCAATCGATTGGTGAGCCCGGCACCCAGCTGACGTTGCGCACCTTCCATACTGGCGGTGTGGCGGCTGGCGGCGATATTACGACCGGTCTACCGCGCGTGGAAGAACTGTTTGAGGCCCGCAAAACCCCCAAAGGCGAGGCGGTTGTTTCCGAAATTGACGGTGTTGTGCGGGTCATTCAATCGGACAAATACTCTGATTTGCGTCTGGTGCGCGTGGAACACGCCGAGATGGTCTCGGACACGTACGACATTCCAGAAGAATGGGACATTGTTGCTAAAGACGAAGGCGAAGTGCGTGCCGGTGACGTCCTGGCTAGCTTGGGTGAGGCAACGATTACAGCCCAGCATGGTGGGCGTGTGCGCATTGAGGGTCGCCAAGTGATTGTTTCGTACGAACAGCGCGAAGAGGTGGAGCACGAAATTCCGACCACCCTGCGTATGCTGGTGAAAGACGGAGAGCGCGTCAAAGCCGGTCAGCCGATTACCGAAGGTTCGCTCAACCCGCATCAAATCCTGAAACTGCAGGGCCGTGATGCTTGCCAGATGTATCTGATGAGCGAAATTCAAAAAGTCTACCGCTCCCAAGGCCAGAACATTCACGATAAGCACTTCGAAGTGATTATTCGCAAAATGCTGAGCAAAGTGCAAGTCACGCGCCCGGGTGATACGCGCTTCTTGCCAGGCGATATTGTGGACCGTTTGGAGATGAAGCGCATCAACGAGCAGATGTTGGCCGAAGGCAAGCAACCTGCACGTTTTGCAGAAATTTTGTTGGGTGTCACCAAGGCTTCTCTTTCGACCGACTCTTTCCTCTCGGCGTCATCCTTCCAGCATACAATCAAAGTTTTGGCCGGGGCGGCCATTGCCTCCAGCACCGACCCGCTGTATGGCTTGAAAGAGAACGTGATTATCGGTAAACTCATCCCGGCTGGCACCGGCTTTAAGTATGGGCGCTTCACCGAGTTGGAAAAAGCGTTAGGGCGTGGTTCGTCACAATGGGTTGAGTTGCCTGCCGAAGGTGATTAAGCACTAACCGGTGCTGGTGTAAATTGGTTCTGATTGCGCTCGCGGGTTTCCTGCGGGCGCAATTTTTGTACTTGTCAGCCGGTGCGTTTTCCGGTATTGTTGAAGAGAACGTAATTGAAGCCAAGGAGGAGAGATGAACCTATCCGTGTTTCGCATGATTGTGTTGTTTTCCGCTTTTGCCTTATTACTGCAGGGCTGTAATTTACCGGTGGCCGGGCCTGAACAACCTGCTCCATCTGCAACGGAGTTGCCGCGCTTTACACCCACGGAATCTCCCTTACCACCTACGAGCACACCTTTGCCGCCTACCGAAACGCCGCTTCCTTCTGCCACCCCAACGCTGACCCTTACCTTAGAACCTTCCAGTACGCCAACCCCGGCGCCGCCAACCGCCGAAGTGGTGCGTGAGTCAAATTGCCGTGTTGGGCCGGCGGGGAACTACACCTTGGTGGCCACGTATCAGCCTGGTAAAGTGCTGAATGTGATTGCCCGCGATTTGGGTGGAGGCTTTGTTTTTGTGCAAAATCCAGAAAAGCCGGAAGAGCAATGTTATCTCCTTCAAAACAACATCAAAATCAGCGGCGACCTTTCGTTCTTACCCCAAATCACACCACCGCCAACTCCTACACCTGCGCCCAATTTTACGGTTGTGTTCTGGAAGTATATGATGTGTAAAGATGCGTATGTGGCTCACTTTAAAGTGGTGAATACGGGCGGTAGTCAATTCCGGTCGGCATACGTCAAAGTGACAGACCAAAAGCGCAAGCAGTCACTGGAACAATCTTTGTTGGCTTTTGATTTATATGAGGGCTGTATTGTTGCTCGTAACATTGCTCCGCTTTTGCCGGGCGGCACTGGCTATGTGCAAAGCGCCCCTTATCCTTGGGACCCACGCTCGAACCGGCAGACGGCGGTTATCATGCTGTGCACCGAGCAAGACCTGAAGGGCGCATGCGTTACTAAAACATTGGAATTCCAGGAATGATGATTTTCTACGATTAGCCAGGCTTGACGCCTGGTGTCTTCGCATTTAAGATAGAACAAATTTGCAAATAAAGACCATGCACCGGTGCTGCAGCGGAGGTTGCTTGCTGTGACCGATGAACTACAAAGGGAAATCGTTTATGGAACTTGGCCTTGTCCGCAAAATTGATATTGACCAGGAAATGCAGCAAGCGTATCTCGATTACGCTATGTCCACCATTGTGGCGCGTGCCTTACCCGATGCGCGTGATGGGTTGAAACCCGTTCACCGCCGGATTTTGTATGCGATGTATGACATGGGGTTGCGAGCTGATAGTCCGTATAAAAAATCGGCGCGCATTGTGGGCGAGGTGCTGGGGAAATATCACCCCCATGGCGATGCGGCGGTGTACGAAGCTATGGCGCGTATGGCGCAAGATTTTTCGATGCGCACCTTGTTGGTGGATGGGCAAGGTAACTTTGGTTCGATAGATGGTGACCCCCCGGCTGCCATGCGTTATACCGAGGCGCGTCTCACTGCTGCCGCGCTGGAGTTGCTGGCCGACTTGCACAAAAACACGGTGGAATTTGGCCCGAATTTTGACGATACGCTGACCGAACCACTGGTTTTACCGGCGGCCCTGCCCAATCTTTTGGTGAATGGCGCAACCGGTATTGCGGTGGGGATGGCAACCAGTATTCCACCGCATAACTTGGGGGAAGTGGTAGATGCGTTGGTCTATATGCTTCAGCACTGGGAGAAATTGGATGACATTGACCTGGAACATCTCATGCAGTTTATTCAAGGACCAGATTTCCCTACCGGTGGCGTTATTTTACAAGAATCGGGCGAAGAAGGCATAGAAGCTGCTTATGGTTCGGGTAAGGGCAAGCTAACCTTGCAGGCGCGTGCGCATTACGAAGAAATGGAGCGCGGCAAGAGTCGGATTATCGTGAGTGAACTACCGTATCAGGTCAATAAGGCTGGTCTGATTGAACGAATTGCGGAATTGGCGCGCGAAGGACAACTGGAAGGATTGGCCGACTTGCGCGATGAGTCGGACCGGCAGGGAATGCGAATCGTCATCGAGCTGACCAAGAATGCCGACCCCGAAAAGGTGCTGGCTGATCTTTATAAGCGCACCCCGATGCGCACTACGTTTAGCGTGATTCTGTTGGCGTTGGTTGATGGGGAACCACGTCTGCTCACTCTTAAGCAGGCGCTGCGGGTGTATTTAGAGCACCGCCTGACGGTCATCCGTCGCCGTGCAGAGTACGATTTGGAAAAAGCCCGTGCACGGGCGCATATCCTAGAAGGCTATTTGGTTGCGCTTAAGAATTTAGATGAAATCATTGAGTTGATTAAGAAATCTCCCGATGCTGAAACTGCCCGTGAACTTTTGATGAAACGCTATCATCTGACCGAGATTCAGGCCAATGCAATTTTGGAGATGCAGTTGCGTCGCTTGGCTGCATTGGAACGCAAGAAAATTGAAACAGAGTATAAAGAAGTGATGGCGCTCATCAAGGAACTTGAATCTTTGTTGAAGTCGCCTGCCAAAATGCGTGCGCTGGCCGCTGAGGAGCTATTGAAGGTCAAAGCCGCTTATGGAGATAAACGTCGCACGCAGATTGTCAATTTGCGTGCGGGTAAGGAAAAGAAAAATGTGCTGACAGCCATTCAGCTCTTGCCCGAACAGGTGCTTTGGGTGGGGATGAATGCGGACGGGTTGGTTGCCCGTACACGGGATGAGAAACCGCCGCGCTTGAGCGGCAGCGATGCGCCCCACTTGCTGGTTAAGGCGCGCTCAACCGATACGTTGTACTTGGTTTCGGAACGCGGCTTAACGGCGGCCATTGCTGTTCATACGCTGCCGGAGGCTGAAAAATTGGCAGAAGGCATTCCTTTTCATAAACTCTGCGCGTTGAAAGCGGGGGAACGTCCGGTAGCTGCTTTTGTGTTGCCTGCTAAACGTACTAAGTTGCCTGAAGAAATCTGTGTCTTAACAGTTACGCGCGGTGGGATGTTGAAAAAAACGTTGAGTCGTGAACTCCCCGGTCCATCGGCGCAAACCTTTGGGTTGTGTAAAGTGAACGAAGGTGATGCGTTGGGTTGGGTGGTGCTTACTGATGGAAAACGTGAACTTTTGCTTGCCACTGCGCTGGGATTTAGCATACGTTTTTCCGAAGAGGATATCCGCCCGATGGGTTTGATGGCAGCCGGCGTGAATGGCATCAAATTGGGCATTGGTGACCAGGTGATTGGTGTAGAAGTGCTTAGCGCACAGGCTGCGGGTAAGTCAATCCAAGAGACAGGCGCGGAGGTCTTTCTGGTCTGTTCGGATGGTAGGGCCAAACGTGTGTCACTTAAGGAGTTTCCGCTGCAGGGCCGTTATGGTAGAGGTGTGATTGCTTGGGAACTGCCGTTGGGTGTTCGTTTGGCAGGTTTGGTGGTTGGGAAAGGCACACATACTGTGACTTTGCATTTGCACAAAGCCGCTGCCAAGCAAACGCGTCTCGATGAGGCTGGGCTGAAAAAACGTGCGGCAACGCGCGGTGACGTGGTAGTCGAGGTTCGGCCCGGCGATGCTGTGGTGGGGCTGACCGAGGCCTGGTGTATCGAAAAGTATCTTTCGCTGCCAGGCGAAAAAACACTCGATGAAGGGGAAGCGGAAGCGACCAAGCCAACCAAAGCCAGTCGCACATTGGCTGCGAGCAGAAAGCCAGCGGCGGAGGTACCGCAACCGAGCAGGGCCGCCACTGCCGGGCAAAAAAAATCCCCCTCAGCAAAAGCATCGGCAGAAACAACCAAAAACCGCCCTAAAAAAGAATAAGGGCGGTGTGTGGCGAGGGTCAAATCTCGTCTGCTGGAATTGTGGGTTATCTCTTCAAGGTGCGGTATTTGACTCGTGTTGGGCGGATGTCTTTGCCGTAGCGTGCTTTGTAATCGGCTTCATAATCGCTCCAATTGCCCAAGAACAAGCGCGCCTGGCTGTTGCCTTCAAAGGCTAGAATGTGGGTGCAGATGCGGTCGAGAAACCAGCGGTCATGACTGACTACGATGGCGCAGCCGGCAAAGTCTTCCAACGCGTCTTCCAGTGCACGCAAGGTATTTACGTCTAGGTCGTTGGTGGGTTCGTCTAGCAACAGGACGTTGTTGCCTTCTTTGAGCATTTTGGCTAAGTGAACGCGGTTGCGCTCTCCGCCCGAAAGCACGCCGACTTTTTTCTGTTGGTCAGCGCCCTGAAAGTTGAAGGAAGCGCAGTAGGCCCGTGCATTGATTTTGCGGTTGCCCAGTTCGAGAATTTCTTGTCCGCCGGAAATTTCCTCGAAAACGGTTTTCTCTGGGTCGAGGGTGCGGCTTTGGTCGGCGTAGCCTAGTTTGACGGTTTCGCCAATCTGAATGTGGCCGCTATCAGGCTTTTCTTGGCCGACAATCATTTTGAGTAGGGTGGTTTTGCCCGCGCCATTAGGACCGATGACGCCGACAATGGAGCCGGGTTCGATGCTGGCGGAGAAATTCTCAAGGATGATGCGGTCACCGTAGGATTTGGTGACGTTTTCAAACTGGATGACGGTTTTGCCTAGTTTAGGGCCAGGTGGAATGTAGATTTCGCGCTCGCCACGGTATTGTTCTACTTCTTGTGAGAGCAAGCGTTCGTAAGCGGTGACGCGCGCGCGACCTTTGGCTTGCCGCGCCTTGGGCGACATGCGAATCCATTCCAGTTCGCGCTCGAGGGTCTTCTGCCGTTTGCTTTCGGCTTTTTCTTCGCGGCGCAGTTGTTCTTGTTTTTGTTCTAGCCAGGAGGAGTAGTTGCCTTTCCAGGGAATGCCGTAGCCTCGGTCGAGTTCAAGAATCCAGCCGGCAACATTATCTAAGAAGTAGCGGTCATGGGTGACTGCGATGACTGTGCCTTTGTATTGTTGTAGGTGATGTTCTAGCCAGGCGACGGATTCAGCATCTAGGTGATTGGTGGGTTCATCGAGAAGAAGAATATCGGGTTCGGTGAGTAGCAGGCGGGTGAGGGCAACACGCCGTTTTTCGCCGCCAGATAGGATTTGAATGGGGGTTTCCGGCGGGGGGCAGCGCAGGGCGTCCATCGCTACTTCCAGGTGAGAGTCTAGGTTCCAAACGTCTACTTTATCTAGGGCGTCTTGTAGCCGTGCCTGTTCGGCGATGAGCGCATCGAAATCGGCGTCTGGTTCCGCAAATTTCGCATTGACTTCTTCATAGCGGGCGAGCATATCTACAATTGGTTGAACTGCCTCGCGAATGACCTCGATCACGGTTTTTTGGGGGTCAAGCTCCGGTTCTTGGGGTAGATAGCCAATGGTGTAGCCTTTGCTCATGGCAATTTCGCCGATGTAGTCTTTATCTACGCCGGCCATAATGCGGAGCAAGGTGCTTTTGCCTGCGCCGTTCAAGCCCAATACGCCGATTTTGGCGCCATAATAAAAGCCAAGCGAAATATCACGCAATACTTGTTTGTTGGGCGGATGAATGCGCCCAACACGCACCATGGAGTAGATGACTTGGGTATCGGAGGGCATATTTGGCGTTTTTAAGCCGAGGCACCGGCTTGATTGTAGTTTTGCATTTGTAATTCAATGTTGTTTACGCGCCGCCGTAGGTTGCTATCTTGTTGGATGGATTCGGCGATTTTCTCAATGGCGTACATGACGGTGGTGTGGTCACGTCCACCGAGTGCATGGCCGATTTGGGGTAAGGATGCATCGGTTTTGTTGCGCAAGAGGTACATGGCCACCTGGCGCGGTTCTGCTACTTTTTGCGAGCGGTCGCGGCTGCGAATGGCATCCACGCTGATTTGCCATTCACGTGCCACGAGTTCGATGATTTTTTCAGGCGCAATGTGGTTGCGTTGGGGTAGTAGGTCTGCTAAGGCCATTTCTGCCAGACGCAGGTTAATCGGCGCGCCAATGAGTTGCGCATAGGCTACAATGCGATTGAGTGCGCCTTCTAGTTCGCGGATGTTCGATTGTACGCGGCGGGCAATCATTTCCATGACGTCGTTGGGGACTTGGTAGGCGGCGCGTTCTGCCTTATATCGCAAGATGGCAAGGCGGGTTTCGAAATCGGGGGGTTGAATGTCGGCGATTAATCCCCATTCAAAGCGTGAGCGCAGACGCTCTTCTAGGGTGACGAGTGACTTGGGAGGCCGGTCAGATGAGACGATGATTTGCTTGTCCTGGCTATGCAGGGTGTTGAAGGTGTGGAAGAATTCTTCCTGTGTGGATTCTTTGCCGGCGATGAATTGGATGTCATCAATCAGCAGAACGTCAATCGAGCGGTATTTTTCGCGGAAGGCCTGTGTGGTGTGGGCGCGGATGGCATTAATTAGGTCGTTGGTGAATTCTTCCGATGAGACGTAGAGGACGTTCAGGCCACGGGCATGGCAGGCGTTGCCAATGGCGTGCAGCAGGTGGGTTTTTCCTAGACCTACGCCACCATAGAGAAAGAGTGGGTTGTAGGCGCGGGCTGGTTTTTCGGCTACGGCCAGTGATGCGGCGTGTGCCAGGCGTGTGTTGGCGCCTACCACAAAATTTTCGAAGGTATAGCGCGGGTTCAGGGTCGTGTTGCGTTGTTTGGCAGCAGCAGGTTCTGCTGGTGTATCTGGTTCGGTGAGAACGTGCGAATCCGCTTCTGGGGCTTTGTATTCGCCTGCGACGACGAAGCGTATTTCTACTTCTTGTTCTAAAAGCCCCGCCAGTTGGCGGGAAATACTGCTCAAGAGACGATTCTCCAGCCAGTCTCGGGCATAGGCGTTGCGGACGGCCACTGTTAGTAGGCCGTCTTTGTATGAGACAGGGTGGGTATCGCGCACCCAAGTGTCAAAAGATGCTCGTGGCATTTCCAATTGGAGTTGTCCAAGCACCGATTGCCAAGCTTGTGCTGCATTCATGGTATGCTCCAGCAGTGATGAGGATAAAAGGGTAAGGAAGCCCTCTGCAGGGATGTACAGAGGGGAAAGATAGGGCTAAGTTTTCTCAATTTCTTTGCGGGATTTTGGACGCAGTCTCCGATATGCATCCACTCAATCAATCGTCCAAATTCTAGCAAAAAGGGCTTGTAACTGCCACACGAAAAACCTACGCTTTCTTAAAAACTTCACCTTTTTTAAGGTGAAGTAACCTTAAAGAACAATTTATTGCTTGATGTTGCGCTTTGGAAGTGTTCGAACGTTTATTCTAGCCAAAGATACCTTGGCTTGCTGATTTACCCCCCAGATATGGTGATTTATGAGCGAAAATGCCAATCTGTCGTATATCTATCTTAAGAAATAAAGCGGTTTAAATCGTTCGTTATCATGGTTTCGTAACGCTCAGGTTAGAGATTGGGTAGATGTTTTTGGGTTTCTTTTGCGAATTTCTTGAAATCGGCACGAATGTTAACAAATCGTAAATGGTTGAGTCGTTGTTGTTTGTTCACGATTAAGCAACATGCGCCGCGTCTCCCTAGCGGCGCATGTTGGCTCGGATGGTGGATTTTAGGGGTTGTCTTTTGGCACCCAGGCGAGGATTGAAGTTCCCTCGCCGATGACGGAGCAGATTTCAACATCTCCACCGACGTGTTGGGCGCGGGTGTGCATATTGGAGAGGCCGTGTCCAAGGGTCATGCTCATTTTGGTTATGTCGAATCCTTGCCCGTCGTCGCGCACTTCTAATAGGTAGCGCTCGGGTGTAGCCCAAATACGAACATCTACTTTTTTAGCATGCGCATGTTTGGCGGCGTTAGCGAGTGCTTCTTGGCAGATGTGAAAGAGGGCTAAAGCTTGAGTTTGTGGTAGGCCTTGGATGTCTTTGGGGTCGCCGCTTAGGATGGCTTCCGAGAGCGTATTGGCGCGAAATTCTAGCACCAAGCGTTTGACGGCATCGAATAGGTTTTCGTCTTTGAATTGTCGTGGACGTAAATCGAGGATGTAGGAACGAATATCCCGAATGGTGTGATTGAGGCTATCTATGGCCTGTTGAATTCGTTCTTGTGCTTTGTGGGGTTCTTCCGTTGCAAGGAGACGAGCATGTTCTAGAATGAGCCCAACGCCGTAAATGGATTGAATGATGCCATCGTGCAGGTCCATGCCGATTCGGTCACGCTCTTCTAGCACGGCCAGACGACGGGCGTTGTTGTGTAGGCGGGCATTCTCAATCGCCAGGCCAGCCCAGCTGCCAATGGCGGTCACGACTTGGATATCGTGGTCATCCAGTGGGGCGGGGCTGCGGGTGACAGCGCTTAGTACGCCGACCAATTGACCGCTGGATGTGAGTGGAAAACCCGCCATTTGCCGAAAGCCGGCTTTGACGACTGCATCGCGCAGGTAACGTACGTCGTTGGCTAGGTCGTGGCTGACAATCGGTTCGTTGTGCTGGGCAACGAGCCCAACTAAGCCCTCGCCCAGGCAGAAGCGGTTGCGAGTCCAGAAGGCTTCGGCGGCTTGTCCGCGATGCAAGACCAGGCGCAAAGTGTGCTTGTCTTCTTCTAGCAGGAAAATCTCACCGGATTCAACCTGCATGTAGTCCATCACGAGTGAGAGCGTTTTTTCTAGAATTTCATCGAGTTTTAGGGAAGATGTGAGGGCCTTGGCGATGCTGTTGAGCAGGGCTAAATCTTGGTTGCGGCGGGTGAGCGCTTGGTCGCGTGCGTGTAGTTCTTCGTACAGCCGGGCATTGTGAATGGCAACCGCGGCGTAGGCGGCTAGCATTTGAATAATGCGCTCATCATCAGCGGTGAATTCGGCTTGGCCGAGTTTTTCGGTTAGGTAAATCTGGCCGTATTGGTCTTCGCCTAGGCGAATGGGTACTCCTAAAAAGGAGCGCATGT
Organism: Anaerolineae bacterium; assembly: GCA_003130845.1. Lineage (GTDB taxonomy): Bacteria > Chloroflexota > Anaerolineae > Anaerolineales > Villigracilaceae > UBA5195. The sequence goes on along the minus strand of QEXW01000042.1, from coordinate 5,559 downwards.
GTGGATGGTTGGGGGGGAAGCCTACGCTGCGCGGGTCTTGTTGGATGTTGGGTAGGCGAAGCGCGTGAGGAGTGTCCATGAGCGCACGAATCAATCCTAACCCTTTGGGCGGGTGGGGAATGCGCCGGATTTCTTCTTCGGTCATGCCAACTGAGATGAATTGTTTGAGTTGGCCATCTTCTCCTAACACGCCCAGTGCCGCATAGCGTGCCTGCGCCTGCTCGCAGGCCACAGTCGCAATGCGCTCTAGCAGCGTTTCCAGCGAAATGTCCTCCACAAGTTGCAAACTGGCTTGGTGAAGCGCAATCAATCGCTCTTCCAGTTGCTGACGTGTTAAGAGCATGGGGCCTCTCCTCTTTCTGGTAATTCTACCCTACCCCTCTGAATTATTCAAGTTGATAGGTTTTGCCAGAGCGGGACTGTAAAATCACTGTAAACTAAACTTGAATTGCGCTCGAAAATTTTGGTTGCGAGAATCTGTTTTTAAGGATAGGTTATGGCATCTTCGCGTATTCCTGGTTTTTACAATCTAACTCTTAACGACCGTTTAACTCAGGTGGTGGAAGCAGCAGGGTTGAGTTTCTCAGATGTGGCGGCATGGCAAACGGGCGGGCTTTCTCTGGATGCGGCTGACCATATGATTGAGAATGTGATTGGTCTGCATAGCCTGCCCTTGGGTATTGGCCTTAACTTTATGGTAAATGGACGCGAGGTGTTGGTGCCGATGGCTGTGGAAGAGCCCTCGGTTGTGGCAGGGGCTTCGTTTATGGCCAAGCTGGCACGCGCTGGAGGCGGGTTCTATACATCTAGCACTGAGCCGTTGATGATTGGACAGATGCAAGTCGTTCAGGTTGCTAATTTGTACGAGGCGCGACTTAAGATTTATGAACAGAAGGCCGATTTGCTGGCTGCTGCGGATGAGATTGATCCGGTTCTTAAGAGATTTGGTGGGGGGGCGCGCGATTTGGAAGTGCGCATCGTGGAGGATTCTCCAATTGGCGGTTTTTTGGTCGTTCATCTTGTGTATGATGTGCGCGATGCGATGGGGGCAAATGCCGTTAATACGGCTTGTGAACTGTTGGCTCCTCAGGTAGAAGCGATTACGGGGGGAAAGGTGCATTTGCGCATTCTTTCGAATTTGGCCGACCGGCGTATTGCTCGGGCCCGGTGTACTATACCCACCTCCGAGTTGGCTTTTGGTGATTTTTCCGGTGAGCAGGTGCGAGATGGAATTTTGGCGGCTTGGGCGTTTGCTGCTGCTGACCCATATCGTGCTGCAACGCATAACAAGGGGATTATGAACGGTGTGGATGCGGTGGTGATTGCCACCGGCAATGATTGGCGCGCGATTGAGGCGGGGGCACATGCTTATGCGGCACGTTCGGGGCGTTATACTAGCCTTTCGACGTGGGGACAGGATTCCGCCGGGAATCTGGTGGGAACGTTGGAAATGCCGATGGCAGTTGGGATTGTCGGGGGCGCAACCAAGGTCCATCCGGCGGCCAAAGCAGCTATCAAATTGATGGGTGTGAAAACCGCCTCGGAACTGGCCGAAATTATTGTGGCAGTGGGCCTGGCGCAAAATATGGCTGCTCTGCGCGCGCTTGCCACGGAGGGTATCCAGCGCGGGCACATGTCGCTCCACGCCCGGCAGGTGGCGATTGCGGCAGGGGCGAGCGGCGACTTGATTGAGAAAGTGGCCGCTCAGATGGTGGCTGAGAAAACGGTGCGGATTGACCGGGCAGAAGCCTTGCTCCAAGAGTACACACACGCTTCGGATGCAGCGAAAGCGTAGTTTCTCAGAAAATGATAGTTCTCTCTCATTCTTAGTAACGAAGGAAGATTATGTCTAATACGACTTTGCTCAAACCTACTCGCCCCGTGGGTATTGTGGGTTACGGGGCTTATGTCCCTCGCTACCGCATCCCGGCTAAAGAAATTGCTCGGGTGTGGGCAGGCGGTAAGGCTAGCGGCTTGCCCGTCAAAGAAAAGGCTGTTCCGGGTCTCGATGAAGATGTAATTACAATGTCTATCGAAGCGGCGCGCAATGCGATGGCGCGAGCGCAAATCCAGCCTTCTCAGTTGCGGGCGATTTGGGTTGGTTCGGAATCGCATCCGTATGCCGTGAAGCCGACCTCAACGGTGGTGGGCGAGGCGATTGGCGCTGTGCCGCACATTCAGGCCGGTGACTGGGAGTTCGCCTGCAAAGCCGGGACGGAAGCGATGGTGGCCGCGATGGGCTTTGTCGGCTCCGGCATGGCCGAGTACGCTATGGCGATCGGCATGGATACGGCCCAGGGTAAGCCCGGTGACGCGCTCGAATATACGGCGGCAGCAGGCGGCGCGGCTTTTGTTATCGGCCCGGCCGAGAATTCGCTGGCGGTTATTAATGCCTCCTATTCTTATGTAACGGATACGCCCGATTTCTGGCGGCGCGAATATCAAAAGTATCCCGAACATGGAGTGCGTTTTACCGGTGAACCTGCTTACTTTAACCACATTACTTCTTCTGCGAAAACTTTGATGCAGGAACTGGGTACAGCCGCGAAGGATTACACTTGGGCGGTGTTCCATCAGCCAAATACGAAATTTCCACAGCGCGCGGCGCAGATGCTCGGTTTTACGCCGGAACAAATTGCTCCCGGTCTGTTGGTGCCGGTGATTGGTAACACGTATTCCGGCGCTTCGATTATCGGTTTAACCGCTATTCTCGATATTGCTAAACCAGGTGACCGGATTCTGTTGGCTTCGTTTGGTTCTGGAGCAGGTTCAGATGCATTTGATATTACTGTGACGGAGAAAATTATTGAGCGGGCTGGGTTGGCTATTAAAACGCAAGAATATATTGCTCGGCGCACGGAAATTGATTACGCAACTTATGCACGCTTCCGCGATAAGATTACGATGAAGTAAGCAACGGATTGTGAAACGGATAAACGGATGTGGAAGCGGATAAGCGAAGCAACGGATTTTGAAGCGGATAAACGGATGTGGAAGCGGATAAGCGAAGTAACGGATTTTGAAGCGGATAAACGGATGTGGAAGCGGATAAGCGAAGCAACGGATTTTGAAGCGGATAAACGGATGTGGAAGCGGATAAGCGAAGCAACGGATTTTGAAGCGGATAAACGGATTTTGTTAACGGATGCGGAAGCGGATAACCGGATGTGGAAGCGGAGAAGTGAAGAAGCGGATTTTGAAACGGATAAACGGAGCGTATAGAAACGGATGTTTATGACCGATGTCATCATTGCAGGAATAGGACAAACCGAAGTTGGTGAACACTGGGACATTGCCCTGCGCGATTTGGCATACGTGGCTATCAAGGAAGCAATCGCTGATAGTGGCGGGCTGCAACCGCAGGCTTTGTTCGTCGGGAATATGTTGGCTCCCAATCTTTCCAACCAGGCGCATCTGGGCGTCTTGTTGGCCGACCATTGCGGGATGCGAGGAATCGAGGCTGTCACGGTTGAGGCAGCGGGTGCTTCGGGTGGCGCGGCTTTGCGCCAGGGTTATATGGCCGTCAAGAGCGGGTTGGTTGATGTGGCGCTAGTGGTTGGTGTGGAAAAATTCACCGACCAGGTGGGCGCTGGCGTTGATACGGCTGTCGCTACTACTTCGGATAGCGATTTCGAGGCGGTGCAGGGTCTTACCGCCAGTGGGCAGGCTGCTTTGTTGATGCGCCGCTATATGCACGAGTATGGTGTCCCATCTGATGGCTTTGCCGGGTTTCCGCTGGTGGCGCATGCCAATGGGGCGGGCAATCCTTGTGCCATGTTCCGCAAAGCCATCAAGGCGGAAGTGTACGGGAAAGCGGAAATGGTCAGCGACCCGATTAATCTGTTTGATGTCGCCCCGAATGCGGATGGCGCGGCGGCAGTGATTTTGACCCGCAGCGATCTGTTGCCGAAGGGATATTTGCATCCGCTGGTCAAGATTGCTGCGTCGGCCGTCTCGACCGACACCCTGGCGTTGCATGACCGGCACGATCCGCTTGGCTTTTGGGCGGCGCGCGAATCGGTGGATGCGGCTCGTCATAAAGCCGGGATTACGCTGGACCAGGTTGATTTTTTTGAGTATCACGACTCGTACAGCATTTATGCTGCGCTCTCGCTCGAAGCAGCCGGGTTTGCCCCACATGGTGAGGGCTGGAAACTGGCCGCCCAGGGTGCGATTGCGCTGAATGGGCGTATCCCTTGCGCCACACTGGGCGGGTTGAAGGCACGTGGTTTCGCGGGTGGAGCAACGGGTGTGTACCAGGCCGTTGAAGCGACGATTCAGTTACGTGGTCAGGCGGGGCCTTGCCAGGTAGAGAATGCGCGGTTTGGGTTGATTCAATCGCTCGGTGGACCTGCCTCGACGGCCGTGACTCACATTTTAGAAAAAATCACTCTTTGAGTGATTGCAGGACTCTCAACAACTCTCATGTAACCTGCTTGCTTGTTATTTGCCATCTCTGATAGTTCCTGACAGTTCTGGGCGTTAGAATTATGCTCAACAACCAAAAGGAGTAATACTATGGAAATCCCGCGCCATTGGCGACTAAAGAAGCAACGCTATGCTTTGGTAGGCGAAGTTTGTCCGCACTGCGATTATAAAATTTTTCCACCCCGCGATGTTTGCCCCAATTGCGGCGACGAGGCAAAGACCCTGTACACCTTCAGCGGCAAGGGCGAGGTGTTTTCTTACACTACCATTTATGAAGCCCCAACTGGGTTCGATAGCACTGCCCCTTACACCGTAGCACTCGTCAAATTGGAAGAAGGCCCAATTGTCACCGCTCAATTGACCGACCTGGGCGACCAGCCGGTGGAAATTGGTATGCCGGTGGAGATGGTCACGCGCAAGATGCGCAACGACGGCGATGAGCGCGGGGTGATTGTGTATGGGTATAAGTTTCGACCAAAACTTGGCTAAAGTTATCCGAATTTCTGTATAAGCAGATGGCTATTTGCCCATCTGCTTTTTTGTTGCATTTTTTGGATGCAAACCCAATAGCCAGCCAGGTTGATTAGCGCTTTCGAAGTACGAACATCATCTGCTTGAAAACAGGTTTCTGCCCACTTATACAAGGGGTGGTATATTGAATAATGACTTAATCGCGAAAAGTGGTTCAATAGGGAATTCAGGGTTCAAGTACGTTCTGGTGGCAGGTTCGTTCTCCCGTCAAAAATACGCAAGCCAGAGATAACTGGTCACGGCGCGTGGGTAGAAAAAGTTGCGTTCGGGGGTCGTTCCGGCGAAAATCTGGTCAATGCCGGGGTTGGTGGGACAACCGATTCGCCACCAATCGGCGTGAGCGCGGTCGGCGCGCGAGTCGGCGGGCAGGTCCAAAACCTGTTCAGCAACGTATTGCGCCAGGAAAATTTTGCTCATCCACGAGTTGACGCTGTGGCTGGAGAGTTTCCAACCACCGTCATCGAACAGGCAGATGCCAGGCTTGAGAATCGTTTCTAAGTGCCTCGACTTTGGCTCTTTGAGCAAAGTCGGGAAAGAGAAACGAACAAGAAAAGGGTGCGAAAGCGCCCTTTTTTGTTTAGATTCGGGTATTGAGAGCGG